>JAYTXB010000496.1:0-13111 GCA_043743205.1 Schlesneria sp. | reverse complement strand
GAACCCCGTCACGTCGGAGGGACCGAGGCTCACCTCGAAACCGAGCGACGAGGAGGGAGCGACTGGCGTCTCGGCGAGCGAAGGCTTTGCCATCGAGTCCTCAGCGTGCAAACGGCCCGAAAAGGTCAGCTCGTAGTGCAACGCGCGCGGCTCGACCGGCGAAGTCCGAATCCCCGCGAGCTGGATGCGGTAGGGAGACAACTGCATCCGCGCGACGACTCCCTCGGGCAGCAGTTGGGCGTCCATCTTCCGGCGTGCGACAAGGTCCATGTTGCAGATCGGACAGATGGCCGGCCACGTGGAGATGACGCCGGGGTCCATCGGGCAGAAGTATTCGTGCCCGGCGGAAACGGCCCCCGCTGCAGGTCGCCCGCCGAGTTGCCACCACGATCGCTCCCACACACTCCGCAGCACTTGCCACTGACTGACGACGCCCGCCGCAAACAGCACGACGATCAAAAACCGAAACCGCACCTGCACGGCTCGCAACCACCACCAGAAACGACTCGCCGCGCGACGCCCCTCGACCGACGAGGTTGCCGACAACGGCGAGTTCGCCGCCGTGCCGGGCGTCTCTTCGATCGCAGGCGATCGCTGCTCGTCGGTCGTCAAGGGAGATTCCTGTTCGGAAAGCGGGAGAGAAATCAGGGGGCACTTTTGTAGCTACGCTCGCCAGAGCGTGGTGCTCCCGCGTTCTGGCGAACGCAGCTACGGCTCGGTCAATTTCGACGGGACCGCTTCGTCGGTCGCAACGGCAGCCTTGGAAGGCGGTTCCGCCATCGGATGCTCCCAGTGAGACAGCAGGTCATAGTCTTCCTGCCGAAAGACCCACAGGGGGTCGATCCCCACGACGACGTAGCGTGCGCGTTCCTCTTTCTCGGGGTTGGCCCAGCGCAGGCGCACGGCCAGGCAGCGCGGCGCGTTGCCGGGGACTTCGCCCAAGATTTGATAGTCGCTCAGCACGGGCAGTTCACGACGTTGTGAATCGACGACATGCACCGCCGGCTTCGTGTCGGCCACCGGGCCGGCGGGCAATCCCTTTTTCCAGTCGTCGAGTGACGCCTTGACCGCCGTCACGGCCTGAGTGGGTGAGGGAACGTACCGAGCCGCCGGATCGCCGCACCCCGTCAACAGCGCGGCGAACAACAACAGACAGAAAACGCCGCAGCGCACGGCTCGTTTGCCGCGAAGAAACTGCACGACCATCGCTCACTCCTCCGTCTGTCGGGTCCAAGGAACCTGTCGCATCAGTACGGCGTCTGCACCACTTCGCCACTACTCCGCGTCCCGACGGCACGCCAGACATTGAGGTCGATGTTCTCACTGTAGAAATGGGTGGCTCCGTCACCCATCAGGACGTGGACGCCACCCGTGTGACGACTGCTGGGAGAGACCTGCATCGCCATGTTGGTCATCGAACCGGTGAAGCCGGTTCCGGCGCATGACACCGAGTTCGGCACGCCCACATGGTTGTATTGCGTGCAGCAGTTCTCGCCCATGACCCAGCTGTAGCCCCATTTACTCGTCAGCGGCGTGGCCGTGGCCGTGTTGATCGCCATGCAGGTTGAAGACGTGTTCGCCAGTGATGTCTGCGCGGGAATCACGAACAGGTCGGACTTGGGGTCGGGAGTCCCGTGTCCGCGCAGCCGCTCGCTGAAGAACGCCGTCTGACTCAGGCCATCGGTCACGTCGCCGCTGCGACAACGGCTCAGAAAATAGAACACGCCCGTTTGCACTTCGCTGAGGGCAATGTCGGGGACGGCGGGATTGCCCGGTGAGTCGCTGCGATCGCACAACCAGCCCCCCTGGTTGCCCGCGTAATTGTTTTGCCCGGCCCACGGATCATTGACGCCCGTGTCCGACGGACAGAAGAACATCGACACTTTGGTGCGGCTCGCCGCCGCATTGATTCCGGTCGGACTGACATAGGCTGGCATGAACGCGATCACGCCACCCATCCCCGGTGTTTCCGGCGGGTAAGAGAAATTGATCGAGTTGTACAGGGGGGCCTGATCCAGAAATGGCAGCAACATCGCGTGCTGCGACCAGCGGGCGTAAACCGGAGCGCCGGGGTAGCTCGGTCCCTTGCCGAATGGGAAGACACTGTGAGTGTCCAGATAGTTGTGAATTGCCAACCCCATCTGCTTGAGATTGTTCTTGCACTGCGTTCGTCGAGCCGATTCGCGCGCCTGTTGGACGGCGGGCAACAGCAGGGCAATCAGGACCGCGATGATCGCGATCACGACGAGGAGTTCGATCAACGTGAAGGCGCGACGGGAACGAGAGCGATTCATGGGACGACCTTTCAAACGGGAACTCGCCAGAGCGAGAAAAAGGAACTCGGACAAAATTCAAAGCTCCAATCGCAGCCCGACCGACTCGGTGATGCGATCGAAGGAGGCTCGATTGGTAGTGTAGCTGATCGTCTGCACGACATCGCGTGGGCCAGCTTGTTTGACCGCTTCGGCCACGTCGGCATCGTTCAAAATCACCGGGGTCGTCGAGAGCTTGCGAGCCACCGTGAACAGCGAGCGTTTTTTTAGTCTCGTTCCCAAGCTCCAGCTTGGGAACGCACTCCAGCCAAGCTCCAGCTTGGCGTTGGAAACGCGGCGAAGGTTGTCCACCAACCCGCGAAGCGGAGCTTCGAAGAGAAGCGTTCCCAAGCCGGAGCTTGGGAACAAGAACAAGGTAGCCCTGTCGCTCCGCGACAGGTGGCGGGTCGAGGTGAGACTCATCGAGTGCGATTGGACGTGTACGGAGATCGGGTATCTGTTGTGCGATCTCACGGCCTGTCGCGGAGCGACAGGGCTACATTGGGTCAGAAACAATTTGACGTTCTCCTCATTTGGTTTGGCCGACGAGCGTCGCACTGCCTTCGAGCGGCAGTCGCAGCATTTCAGTGAAGCGGTCGAACATGTTGGCGTCGCAGGTCAGGAAGATGATCTCGGCGACATCTTTGTCCGAGAACAACTTTCTCAGACAGGCAACGTCCTCATCAACGATGGTGTGAGGTGCCGAGGTCAGCTTGCGGGCGAACGCGAACGTCGCCCGCTCGGTCGGAGTGAAGGCGTCCTCGCTCGCGCCGATCGCGAACAGCACGTCGTCGGGCACTCCCAGCGCGTTGAGCCGCGTGCGGGCGTGAGCCATCGAGTACCACGCGCGATTTTCGCGCGAGACGACCCACGCGATCAGAGCCTTCAATTTCGGATCGAGTTTCCCATCGCGGGCGATTGCCTGACGGTGCTTCCACAATCGCAGCGCCGATGTCGGCGAGTACGCCGACGCCTGCACCCACGCGGGTGGCGTGACGCCCGGAGTATCGGCGGCCAGCGCCTGTCGGGCCGTTTCCATGGCGGGCAGCTTCACGGACGCAGTGCGATTGCGACAGACCGCCATCGCCGCTTCGGCCTCGGCTCGCGATTCCCAAGCCGCGCGCGGTTTGTAGTCGAACGGGGCGACTTTCGTTTCGATCTTCGAGAACTCGTCGGACGTCGGCGTGTCGAGTTGGCTCGGCTCATCACTGCCGAACGACTCGTCCTGCGGAATGCCGGTCGAAGAGGTCCAACGATTTATTGAGTTGTAACCGGCAATCGTCAGCAAAATGTCTACAAACTGCTCGTCCTGAAAGTGCTGCTTCATCGCGGTGATGTCGTCATCCGTGACGAGGTGTGGCGTCAGAGTGAGCTTGCGCGTGAATCGCATCGCGGCCTGCTCATTGCCTGGAAACGCCGACCACTTGCAGTCAAGAGACGCGATTTGGTCTTCGGTCATCCCCACGCGGTGCAGTTTCAGTTCCTGATGGCCCAAGCAGTACTGACAGTCATTGGTCCGCGACACAATCCAGAATAGTCGCGTCTTGAAGCCATAATCGGGCGTCTTCTGCATCTGGTTCAGCGACTGATTCAGGCGCTGAACGTCGCTCTGCGGTTGCGCCTGTCCGGGCGAAGTCGGGCTCGAAGAACGAGACGAGAAGCTCGACGATTGCCACGATTCGGGAAGATAGATCGAACGGAGCCGGGCGTTGTTGACCGAGAGTCGTCCCGCCGAGATATCTTCGGGCGTCAAAGCCAGCAACGGAATGCGAGCTTCTCGCTTCTTGAGCGCTTCAATCTTCCGCTTCATTTCTGGCCGAGTTTTTGTCAGCCCGGTTCCGATTTCGGCTGCCCAACTGCCTGCGCACGCAGCAACCACGCACAATGCCCCGCTCCACCAACAGAAATGTCGCACGCGTTGTCTCCCAGTTGAATGAGTTGAAAATGAGTTTAATGTTCAAAACGACGCAACAAGTTTCCCGTTTGTCGCCCGAGGCGCAATCCACCGCAATGCGAACCAGAAAGTGCGCGCTCAAATGTCGATGTCATGCATGTAAAAAAACCTGTCGAGCTTGGTCATCACCAGCACCTCGCGAATGTCATCTGAAGGATTATAGAGATGAATGTCGATCCCTTTGCGCTGAACTGACGCGAGCAGGCCCAGCATGCCAGTGGGGATCAATCGAACTCCCGTCAGATCCAACGCCAGCGTCTCGCCGTTGTGTTCGCTAATCAGTTCAACGATTTCATCATGGCATTCGGCCAGGTTTAGAGAGTCGAGTATTTCGCGGCCGCCAAACCCAATGACCGTTAGCTTGCCAGCTTGGTAGATTTCTAATTCCGTTATTGTTTGCATTTCACAATTCCTTGGGAAATGAATCCTGCTGTTTGAGTGCGGTCAACAACAAACGTCGGCAACTGGTCCAATAACGAGATACCACTGCTATTCCTGCGGGAAGATGGTGATGACCGGAGACGTGCCGACGACGTAGATTGTTTCCGATTTCGAGACCTTGCCTCCGGTGTCCCGTAACTCGCGGACCACTGGAATGGTGAGGTTCGTTCCATCCGAATATGCCCCCTCCTTCTTGATCTCGAACGAGACCAGAGTTGTGCCGGCAGACCAAGAAGCATCGCTGATTATGATTTCCGGCTTGAGATCACTCGGCTTCTTGCCGTCCACCCAAGCCTTCATCGCCTTCTCAAGAGAGGTGCGGGCCAAGTCGGAATTCAGCGCGAGATTGCGGGCGGAGGTGCCACACCCCCAGAGACTCATGGGCAAAGCGATCACGCAGACCATTAGCACTTGCGAACGAAACATCGAAGAGAATCCTAACTGATAAAATGCGTGCGTTCTGTACCGCTGAATCCCAGCGTCGAAGACACACGAGGAATTGGAAGCCCCGGCGGCGATGACGCCGGGGCACGCAACCAGCACAATCGACCCTAGTGTCTTGTCAGCCCTAAGTTTTGGGCTAGCTGAAGTCGTAAGACCTCAGAAAACGCTGAACTCTCACGAGTTCGGTTCCCCCCAATTTAAGACCTGACAGGGCACTAGTATTCACCGATGGTCTCTTCTCCATTGATGCTGCCGAGGCCTCGCCAGGTTGCGAGATTGATATTCTCAGAAACAAATCGCACGGCCCCATCGCAAAGCATCAGATGCACTCCCCCCGTGTGCAGACTGTTGGCGGTCGTCGCGATTCGGCCAGGGGGATACATGCAGGACCGATTATTCGGCGGCAAGACATGGTTGTACTGGTTCGTCGAGTGGTACTGCTGCAACCACGGGGCACCCACATTCGAGTAGCCTTGTATCGTCAGGTCGGCCGTGTTTGCCGCGTTGCATTGCTGCATCGCCTCATCGGCATTGTTCGGATAAGTTCCCGGGCGGAAGGTGTCGGTACGCAGAGTTGAAACACCATTCGAGCCATCGCCCGTTAGCTTTTCGGAAATCGCTGCCGTATTGCTCAGGCCATCGGGAACGTCGCTGAACTTGATCTTGCGTGTGTGGTAGATCACCCCGTTGGAAGCCGGTTGCCCGGTCGCTCCCGAGTCGTACATGACAACTCCGTTGCCCGCGTTCCAGTAGTAGTTATTCCGTCCGCCCAGCGTGCTGGGTAGTTGGTCAACATTGGACGGACAGAGCATCATCGGCGGTTGAATCAATCTCGCGACATCATTACTCATGTGGTTGTAGGCCGCTTCGAAGTTGACCTTGCTGAACAGCGCAGCCTGATCCATGTATGGCAGTAAACGGGCGTGTGCGGAGACCGGGCTCGCTGTCCCGTTCACGTCCGCGATCGGGAAGCAATTGTAGACATCGTGGTAATTGTGAATCGCAAGGCCAAATTGCTTAAGGTTGTTTTTGCACTGAGTCCGCCGGGCGGCCTCGCGTGCCTGTTGCACCGCAGGCAAGAGCAGCGCGATCAGCACCGCGATAATCGCGATGACAACCAAGAGTTCGATCAACGTAAACGCACGACGAGAAAGAGACCATTTCATGACATCACTTTTTAAAATGGAGTGCGCCCTCGCGCGAACAGAGAACTGCAAACAAGAACCCGCAAGAATGGAATGTTGCGCCGCAGCGTGATCGGGCGAGTGGCTGAAATCGTCGAATCGCGAAAGAGGATGGGCGCGAACCCCATCCTCCCAGTCCAGCCTGATTGCCGCTCGCCACACCGCTCAATGCCATGGGGTGGCTGGTGAAAGCCCAGTCGGAGCAAGCGGGATCAAGCCGAGCTGTCGAACACATCCAGAGAAGCCGCGCATCGCCCGCGACATCTGGAAGCGAATCGGTTTGGTCAAGCAAACTGGCGAGAAGTAAACCCGCGCAGCACTGAATGGACCGACCGTGACAACTGGCTCAGCGTGGAGATCGCTCCACGAAGTGAACCCGACCGCAGGGACTCGGCGCAGACATGCGAGCTGAAACGAAGCTTTTCAAGCTTTGAAGAAAACGTTCCGCGCAGACTGCCACCAGCGGAGTTTCAAACCGTGCGCGGCGGTCGAAAGAGGCGATCAACGGGACCAGCCACGGGGCGGTCGAGGATCGCGGAGCGAGGTAACGTTCTGGTCGCATCAGTCGCGAGGCGAGCGATGACACTGAGTACCGCGTCGTGCGAATGAAGAACCTCAATTTGTCGCGGTGGTGCCGTCGGAACCGGCTGACGTTGATGGCACCGCGGGCCGGAGCAGATCGGGCGCGGTTGAGAATTGCGACTTGCGGCATCGCCTCCCAACATCAAATGGGTCGCGACATCTTGCCCGCCCATCGAATGAGCACCGTGGCCAGCCAGATAATCGCCACAGGTGGCCAAGCTGTTCGGGAGTCAGCCACACCAAACACGACCAAGCACAGAGACAGAAAACTGCCTCTGAGCAAGCATCGCTTCAGTGAAGAGAAACCCTGACGCCACATTTTCAAACACTCTGTTGCAACTGCGCGGACGAAAGAAATCCATCTCCAACGGGAATGGACGGACGGCTCTACGCTCGCGACATCGACTTCGTTGGGGAACTCATCGGTCAGTTCACTCAGAATCTTGCGAACGGTCGTGCAGAAGACTACCGACCAGCCGAGTCGATTTGCAGGCAGTCACTCTAAGCAGCAGCAAAAATCAGCCCAATCGGTGTGAAATCTTTTTGGTGCGAAATCTTTCGAGTCACCTGTTTAGAGGAGTCTTGTTCGGTGTGGGACTCCTGACTGAAAAACCCCTCGTCAGGACTTCTCGCCACCCGCCCGCTACTGCACTGTGCAGACTACTTGTTCCCGCCACCAAACATGCCGCCCAATCCGTTCATCATAACTCCCCATCACGTCGGCGCTGCTCCCCGTTGCTCCGCCCAACAGAGCATCAATTTGGTCCGCGATCGGCTTCGGTAACTGAGTCTTGAACTGGCTCCGCACAACGGCGACCGTTTGTCTGGCGATCTAGTTCGACAAACCTGTCTGCTGCATAACGGCCTTGATGATGTCTTCCACGTGTCTGCTCCAAATACAAAAAGCGATTGAACGATCGCTGGCTTGAATAGAGCTGCCAAGGCGTCGGGTGAAATCCCGGTGGGAAACTACTCGCGCGGAGCAGTGCCTGCAACCAATTTTTTGTGAGGATGACTCACCCTACAGCTTTCAGAGATTCAAAAACTGAATCGCCCTGCAATCGTCGCTCGGTTTGGGAACGGATTGACCCTCTGGGAGACCCCCGATACAACTCCGCCCCCCGCGCCAGACCCATCGGCTGACTGAGGCTGCGGTTCGCGTTGCAAGGAAGCAACCATGAGCGCCGCCTGCCAATTTTTACCCGACTCTTCGTCCGGTCCTGCGATCGTGTCTGCGTCGAAGCTTGCGCAGTTGCGAGCCGCGCGCGACATCATCGCTCACGAAGGGCAGTCGCTGCTCGATCTCGCCCGACGACTGGACATCGAGTTCTGTCACGCAGTCGAAGTCTTGGCGGCTTGCCGTGGCTGCGCGATGGTGACGGGTGTCGGCAAAGCGGGGCTGATCGCGCGGAAGGTCGCGGCGACACTCTCTTCCACCGGAACTCGCGCCCACTTCATACATCCAACGGAAGCGCTGCACGGCGATTTGGGCTGCGTCGGTGACGACGATGTCTGGTTGATGTTCTCGAACAGCGGTGAGACCGACGAAATTTGTCGGCTCTTGCCGCTCATTCGTGAACGCCGCCAACCGATCATTGCGGTCACGGCCAGCAACGCAAGTCCGCTTGGGGTCGAGGCCGATGTCACGATCATACTGGGGCGATTAGTTGAGGCGGGGGCACACGGACTCGCACCTTCGACCAGCACGACTGCGATGCTGGCCATCGGAGACGCATTGGCTCTCGTCCTCAGCCAGCAGCGCAATTTCACGCCTCAACAGTTCGCCTTGTTTCATCCGGGCGGAAGTCTCGGGCGGCGTGTGGCTGCCGTGAAAGATGTCATGCGGTCTGGTGATCAGGTACGGATCGCCGCCGACTCCGCCACGATTCGCGAAGTCTTCGTCAGTCTCTCTCGACCCGGTCGTCGCACGGGAGCAGTGATGCTCGTCGATGGAGACGGTTGCCTGTCGGGACTGTTCACTGACAGCGATCTGGCGCGAATGCTCGAACGGCGGCAGGATGATCAGTTCGACCGACCGATCTCCGACGCGATGACCCACCGACCACTCACCATCGGCCCGGACGCGATCGTGGAAGAGGCTCTGCAACAGCTTGGAGCCAAGCACGTCAGCGAGTTGCCTGTCATCGACTCGGCCCGTCGTCCGATTGGACTGATCGACATCACCGACCTGATTGGGATCGCGTCGTGAGCCACTTCGAGAGACTCGCATTACCTAGTCGTTTCACGAGACGTTCGACTCCCTGATTCCGTTGCGGACTTTGCCAAATGCTTTCCCGGATCCTCTTCACGATTGCTACGGCCATCAGCCTCACCGGGCTGTACGCGGTCTATGCGGTCGCGATCCGGCCACTGGTCATGATCCCCGATGAGCCAGCTCCAGTTCAGGTGTCCGATGAGCAGGGTGAATCGCACCGACCCCGCGAAAACGTGCGTGTGGCCGAGTCCTTTCTGGGCGACCAACCTTGGACGGCGCAGTCCGAGTACATGCTGCGGGCCGGTCAGGCGTTCGTGTTCACCAACAAGTGGGATCGCGAGAAGAGCGACCAGCGACTCGTTCGCTTCGAGCCGTTCGCGATGGTGTGGGTCAGCAAAGACAAGCAGGGGCGAGAGCAAGCGGTGTCGCTGGTGAGTGACTCGGCGCAGATCAAGTTCGCGTCGGCCTTCGACGACAAACATTCAAACCCCGGCCGTGTCGTCGGTGCGGTACTCGATGGCGTCGTGCAGATCAAAGGCTCCGACGGGCTGGAAGTGACGGGCAAACGGTTCATCTTTGATGAGTCGGCTCCGTCGCTCATCAGTACGAACCCGGTGCAGTTTCAATTCGGGTTGCACAAAGGTTCGGGACGCAGCCTGCACATGAGCTTGATCCCGGCGGAAGGTGTGCCGGGGCCAGACCGTCCGCACGTGTTCGGGATCCGCACGGTGCGACTCTCCGGTGGGACCGATCCCGTAACCAAGAAACCTGAAGACGTGCGGCTGGACATCCACATGCGTCAGCAGGCGAAGCCGGTCGTCGTGAACATTCGCAAGGCGCGAGAACTCGAATACGACGTGGCCTCCCAAACGGCGGTCTTCTCGAAGGATGTCCGCGTCTTCACGATGACCGGACCGGAAGAACGTGATGGTTTGGACTGTGATCTCCTGACGATTCGCTTCGCCGCCAAGCCGAAGTCCCCACTGAACGACCAGGCAGGCCGCTCGACCCAAGACCAGGCATCACTAGTCACAACGAGTGCCAAGCTCAAACCGGCCTATCAACAGCTTGAGACGGACCTCGAATTCGAGCGACTCACCGCCATCGGTATTGCGGGACGGAAGGTGCAACTCGTTTCTCAACGGAACGGCCTGCGTGCTTTCATGACCAAGCTGGACTACCACGCCACACAACGGACGCTGCACATGAGCGACCCTAAAGGCGTGATGGTCGTCCAGCGCGGGACTACGCTAGTCGTCCCTGAAATTGCCGCGTTACTCGGTGCCGAGGAATCGTTGAGTGAAGTCATTTGTCGCGGCGCGGGCAAGTTGGAGACGACGACTCCCGGCACGAACCAACTCGTCTTCATCGCTTCGTGGGCGAAGCAACTCAGCCTGAAGACGGATCGGGAAACAGGACTCGATGTCATCGAACTCGAACAGCAGGCGTCGTTCGGTCAGCCCAGCAAACGAACGGGACTGGTTGCCGAACGAATTCGCATCTGGATGGCCTCGCTCTCGCGGGACGCCGTGGCACGCCCAAACGCGACGGCAAGGGGAGCGACTGCAGCGCCGCTCCCCTTGCCGATCGAGCCTGATTTGAAACGACTGTTCGCTGAGCGTGAAGTCGCACTCGTCAGCCCGCAATTGACGGCTCGGTCTCAAGAGCTGGATGTCCGCTTCGACTCGGCCACGGATCGCCCGGTCTCCGTGCGAACGCGTTCACGCGCGGGACTGACGCTGGCCGAGTATGTCCCCGATGAGCCAACTGTTCGTCGCGAACCGCATTCGTCTGCGAACAGTCGAGGCTCACGCGCCACGCCCCGCGGATCCGTCCGACCGACCGCTCATTCCACACTGTCACGCGGCGGTTCTGAGGAATTGAGAACGGAGGGGTTGCTCAGCCCCCCCCTCGGCATTCCGTCGCCGTCCACGGAAGCGAAGCCACCGAATCGTCTCGCGAATCCCCGCCTCCCCACCACCGAACCACTCGATCTGACCGCAGACCGCATCGGCGTGCGGCTGCGAAAAGTGGATGGCCAGTCTCAGCCCGAAGTGACCGTGATTGAGACTCACGGGCATGTGATCGTGCGCCAGAATCACAAGCCGGGCGAGCCGCCGCTGAAATTGGAAGGAGACCGAATGCACCTCACCAATGACGGGCCATCCGATCAAGTGATTCATCTGTTCGGTAGCCCCGCTCACCTGCGTGATCGTGGCGTCCACATTGAAGGTCGCGAAGTTCATCTCGATCGAGCGGGCAACCGGGCGTGGGTCAAAGGCCACGGACTGCTCCAATTGCCGATGCCGAAGCGGGCACCGATCGCGGCCCTCGGCGAATCGACTGCCGACCCGGACCTCGATGTCTGGTGGGATGAGTCGATGGACTTCAACGGTGAGACGGCCAAGTTCGTCGGCAAGGTCCGCGCCGAGTTGGGTCGCACCACGATGCGCTGCGAGCTGATGGATGTCGGACTGACCGCGCGGCTGTCCTTTTCTGAGGCCCATCTCAATCCCGAACAGCAGCCGGAACTCCAGTCGATCCAATGCCGCGAGGACGTGACGTTCGAGAACATGGAGCTGGAAGGGACCAAGCTCGTTCAAGTCCGACGCGGCAAGGTCGCATCGTTCGAGTTCGATCGCGTGAAGAATACCGCCTTCGCTCAGGGGCCAGGACACATGCAGCTCTGGCAACGCGGCAAGAGCGGTCAGTCGGGCGGCACCGCAAACGATGTCATTCAAGCCAACCGGCCGATCACCGTCGTCGCCGCCGACTGGAGCTACACGCGAGTGGACTTCAAAGGAAAAATGGATGGGCACGTCGAACGCCAACGCGCCACGTTTCAAGACGCCGTGCGCATTGTGCATGGTGCGGTGAAGGCGCCCAATGAAACTCTCGACATCGATCAACTCAGCGACGATGCGGGGAGCATGAGATGTGAGCGGCTCGAACTCGCGCATCAACCGAAGGGACCGAACAACCCGGTGGCTTACCAGCAACTCGTCGGACACGGCAACGCCCGGATCGAAGGTCGCGGCTTCTATGCCACGGCCGATGAGATCAGCTTCGACGGCGCGAAGGGTCTCTACACTCTCAGGTCGCACGGCAGGGAAAACGCAACCGTGGCCCGTGATTCCCAACGTGGCCCGCCGATTGAAACCTCGGCGCGCCGCATTGACTTCACACCGTCTCGCAACGCACTCATCGTCCACGGTGCGAGCGGTGCCAGCGGCGGCTAGTCTTGTCGCCCGAGAAGTGAGTCAAGACTCCGGCAAGGTAGCCCTGTCGCTCCGCGACAGGTAGCGCGAGCGCATGATCGGCCGCGAGTCACGGACAAACCCGATACGTCATCGCACGTTCACTCCACGACGCGCTTCCTGTCGCGGAGCGACAGGGCTACCTTGCCAAAGCTTCCGCACGCGTTATCTACAACACCACGATCTCCCTCCACGAGGCACCGTCCACGGATGACCGACCCGCACAACCACGCGAATTCAAGCTCGCACGCTCCTGCCACGCTTTGCGCGGCCGAACTCAACATAGTCACCGTGTTCGACCTGAGCGGTCGCACGCAGCTCGAACTGACCGGTGTGGATCGAGCCACGTTCCTGCACGGCTTCTGCACGAACGACATCAAGCGGCTGGAGCCGGGCCAAGGTTGTGAGGCGATCCTGACGAACATCAAGGGGAAGGCGGTCGGTCACGTCTTCGTCTTCGCGACCGCCACGTCGCTCTGGCTCGACACCGTCGCCGCTCAAGCGGACACGATCATCGGACACCTCGATCGTTACCTGATCCGCGAAGACGTGACGTTCCACGATCGGTCGCTCGAACGTGGCGCACTCTTCGTGACTGGCCCGCACGCCGCACAGTTGCTGATGCTCGATGCGGGCTTAGGTTTGTACGGGCATGTCGAGCGTGAGTCGTTCGGTCAACCGTTTTCGATCCGCCGAGTGGACTTGCTGAACCAGCCGGGCTT
>JAYTXB010000495.1:0-2297 GCA_043743205.1 Schlesneria sp. | reverse complement strand
AAAGTCGCTCACCCACTATGCCCCAGTTTCGCTTGGCCGTGGCCACACGGTGCTTTCGACAGCCGATAGCCGCGTCGCTAAAGACCGCTTCTGAACTGCACGTTCAAGGTGTTCAGTTTGATCTCGGCCATGAAGTCACTTCGACCGGCCTGACCGAATCGGGACGGCGACAATTTCTGCATCGCCTGTCGGAACTCAATCTGTCCGTCGCGGGTGCCGTCTTCCCGCTGACGCACCCGTTGACCGATCCACGAGAACTCGAACGCCGCGTGACCGCAGTGCGCGACGCGATGACGTTCGCGTACGCGCTCAAGGCCTCCACGCTGTGCTGTCGTGTCGGTCGCATTCCCCCGGATCGCGACTCGAAAGAGCGGCAACTGCTCGTCGAAATCCTCAACGACCTCGCTCGCCACGGCAATCATGTCGGGACGGTGTTGTGTATCACGCCGACCGATGACTCGGCGGAGGAACTCACGGCACTGGTCTCAGAAATCAAGACCGGACCACTCGGGATCGACTTCGATCCGGCTCACTTCGCGATGACCGGCCGCTCGTCGGTCGAAGCCCTGCGCACCTTGCACGCCGTGGTGAGTCACGTGCAACTGCGCGATGGCTTGCGAGACTTCAGTGGTGGCAGTCAGGAAGCGGCCGTCGGACGTGGAACGATCGACTGGCCCGAAGTCTTCGCCCTGTTGAGTGAGATGGACTATCGCGGTTGGGTCACGGCCGTCAGGACTCAGGGAGACGATCGTCCGGGTGACATCGTTCGAGCGGTGCAGTACCTGCGCGAACTGCTCCCCGGTGTCTGATGGCGAGAGAAATTGCGGCGTGCTTTCAACAGTCCGCAATGGCCGCCCGACCAACTGAATTTGTACAAGGCATCCTGACTTTGAAGACCGAGACCACTGTCGAATCCGTTCCCGTACTGACCGTCAGTGCGTTGACGTTTGTCCTGAAGGAAGTCGTCGAGACATCCTTCCCACACGTCTGGGTCAGTGGCGAGATTTCCAATTTCACGCGAGCCGGTTCCGGCCACTGTTACTTCACGTTGAAGGATGACTCGGCGCAGTTGAAGGCGGTGATGTGGCGTGGCACCGCGCAGCGATTGCGGTTCGATCTGAAGGATGGTTTGCAGGTCATCGCCGCCGGACGAATCGAAGTCTACGAAGCACGCGGCGTCTATCAGATCGTGGTCGATGAACTTCAGCCGAAAGGGATCGGGCCGCTCGAACTGGCGTTCCGACAGCTCCAAGCGAAGCTCGCTCAAGAGGGCCTGTTCGATGCCGCTCGCAAGCGACCGTTGCCCCGCTTTCCGCGCCGCATCGCACTCATCACGAGTCCCACCGGAGCGGCCGTGCAGGACATGACGCAGGTCATCACGCGCCGCTGGCCGAAGGCCCAGATTGTGATCGTACCCGTGGTGGTGCAGGGACCGCAGGCCGCTCCGCAAATCGCGGCCGCGCTGCGGCGAGTTCACACGATCCCCGAGGTCGATGTCTGCATTTGCGGTCGCGGTGGGGGAAGCCTCGAGGACTTGTGGGCCTTCAATGAAGAACTCGTCGCACGCGCGATTTACGCCTGCCAGATACCCGTTATCAGTGCAGTCGGACATGAGATCGACGTGACGATCGCCGATCTTGTGGCCGACAAGCGGGCACTCACGCCGAGCGAAGCGGGGGAACTCGTCGTCCCGCTCGAAACGGAAGTCCGCGCGGAACTGAAACAGCTTCACCAACGACTCAAGTCGGCCCTGAAGCGACAGGCGCAGCAGGCCCGCTTGAGACTCGATGCGATTGCCAACCGCCGCTGCTTTGCCCGGCCACTCGATCGCGTGCGTGATCTCTCACTCAAGCTGGACGAACTCGACGCGCGCCTGAAACGAGGTGCAAAGCAGTCGCTCACCAACGCGCGCCAGAAACTGGAGACACTGACCGCCTCGTTGAATGCGCTCAGTCCGCTGGCAGTCTTGGAACGAGGCTACTCACTAACGAAGACGCTCGTCGGTGGAAACCTCGTGAGAAGTGCGAGCCAGCTCCGCCAAGGTGATCGCCTCTCAACACTCCTCGCGCACGGCAGCGTCGTCAGTGAAGTGGTCTCGGTGGAGTTGGACGATGAGGATTGAGTCAAGGGCAGTGAGAAGTGGTCGTTCGGCGCGCGTCGCCGTTCGTTCGGCGGGGTCGGGAGACCCGCACCGAGCATATACCTCGCGCGGCCACGAGTGATGTGTTTTAGGCGAGCCGCATGCCGTCAGGCTGCGGGTTTCCTGCGGCGATCAAGAACCCGCAGCCTGACGGCGT
>JAYTXB010000494.1:0-1447 GCA_043743205.1 Schlesneria sp. | reverse complement strand
CTGAGCCACTTCGGCAATCGAGGCCGCGCCAATTCCAAACCACTGCTCGCCTCACCCACGATTGGCAACGTCACACTCATGCTGTTCGACTTCTTTCTGAGAGGCGGCAATCACACACGAAGGTTGTGATGGAACGGGGAACCTCCCCGTTACCAAATTAGGATCGGCGCATCAACAACTGGTCGGGATTTGGTGAGCCGGGTGCCGTGAGGCCCCGGGCTTTTCAACGAAGAATTCGGGGCCTCACGGCACCCGGCTCACCTCGAAACATTCCGATTGATGACGCCAGTGATTGATGCGCCGCCCCTTGCTCGTCGTTTACTTCAGCAAGAAAAACCGTTTGGCTTCGGTCACCGTCTTCGGGTCTTTCTTCTCGATCTCGGCAAGGCATTCCTGGGCGTGGACTACGTGCGGGAGCGATTCGGCGGGAGGAGCGGCGACTTCCGTAACGGCGGGCTTCTCACTGGCGGCTTTGTCTTCCACCGGCTTCTTCGCACCGGTGTCCTTCGTCGCGGCGAGCATGTAACGGACGATCGCTCGTTTGATGGACGGGACGTTGTAGGCTTCTTCGTCGTACATCGTCATCAGACGGTCCTGCATGGACCAGTCCTTCATGCGAGACAGATCGGCGATCACGAGGTCTGCCAGTTCGGGGCGTTCCAACAGGATGCGCATCGATTGACGCAACCGTTCGAGTGAGATGCGGCCATCGCCGTATTGCCACATGAACCGCAAGGCTTGCATCGCGGCATAGGTCTCGCTGAACGGAGCCTTCTTGTCCTTGAGCTTCTTCTCGTCGATGACCGCCAAACCTTTGTCACCCGTCAGCAACAGATAGCCGCCCATCACACCGTCGATTCCCAGCCGGAAGTCATCGGTCGTTTCCAAAATCTTCTGCTCCATCAACTTCACGTCCGCCTCGGTGCCACACAGTCCGAGCATCATGCCGTAGAGACCGAGACGCCCGGCGGAGGTCTCTTTAGCCGTGAGCCAGCCCCGCAACTTGTCGCGTGGCATCTCTTTGGCCAGCAATACCACGTCGGCATACGAGGCATTGGCAAACTCACCAAACGCATCGTCGCCAATCATCTTGTCGGGATGTTCGAGGAACTTGAGGAAGTACCCCAACCGCTGCACGGCGGGCTGATCGGGCTTGGGCGAGTGCTTCATGTAGTCGAAGCCGGGTTGAGTCACTTCCAACGGACTGCCCCATTCGATCATGCCGCCGCCGAGTGTTCCCAACAGCAGGAACAGGTCACCCGCGCGACCCGAGCGGTATCGAATCAGGCTGATCTTGGTCCCTTTCGCCAGCTGTCCTTCGGCTTGTTGATGTACGACTTCGACGACCTCAAACTCGGTCGTTCCCGTATCGTTCGCCTTCGCCACAGTGCCGCCGGTCCACTTCACCAAGACGGTAGCATCGGCTCCAGCAAGCTGCTCAGTCAGC
>JAYTXB010000493.1:0-3761 GCA_043743205.1 Schlesneria sp. | reverse complement strand
TTAGCCGCAGGGCGCTAGCCCCGGTTAAGCGAAATCGAACCGGGGCTAGCGCCCTGCGGCTGATGTACCACAAGAATCAACACGAATGGCGGAGAGCCTCTAATTTCGTCAGCGTTGCTTCAGTCCAAATACAGGGCCGCGTTGCCGATCAGCAGCATCTGACAGAGATCACTCCACGCGCGCTGCCGTGCGGTGTTTGTGTCTGCCGGACTCGCACTCGTTGGGTTCGAGTACTCGGCGGTCTGCTCCGCAAGGAACCGCATCGTCGTCGCGACTTGCTCGTCCGTGGGTGTGTGCCCCTGCGTGAGGACGAAGGCGCGCGTCAGTCGCTCCGAATCATTGGCGGCGGTGGCGTTCTCCATTTGCCAAAGTCGGCTCGCCAGTCCGTGGCCGCGCGCGACGGAGAACTCCGAATTGAGTTGGCTGAGCGATTGAAGTGGCATCGTCGAGCGAGACCGTCGTGTGCTGTTGAAGACGATGCTCGGTGCGTCGAAGACTTGGAGCAGGCTGTGGACTTGAGTCCGTTTTTGTTGCAAGTAGATCGAACGGCGTCGCGCTCCCGGTTGGTTTTCGGGGACAACAGTCTCACCGACACCAGTGCGCGACGTGGCGATGTACGGCCCGAACATCTGATCGTCGAAGTCGCCACTCGCAACGAGTAGCGCGTCGCGAATCGACTCGGCATCCAGCCGTCTCACCGGGAAGCGCGACAACCGCCGCGCATCGGGATCGTGTTGCCTTCTCCCCTCGCCCCGGCTCTGCGGGGAGAGGGCTAGGGTGAGGGGCTGCTGTTCGTTTTCCCGTCTGGTCCCCTCGCCCCCCGACTTTGGGGGGAGAGGGTTAGGGTGAGGGGGAACTGTGGAGTCGAGCGGCGCTGTGTTCGGAGAAGACGATGAAGGGAGATCGTTTGCATTGGGCAGCGCGTACTTGCCACTTGGCCCCCTCACCCTAGCCCTCTCCCCCGAGGACGGGGGAGAGGGGACGCGAGAACTGCTCGTTCGAGCAAGAGGTTCGTCGCCCGAAAGAACGCTGCTCTGCCGATAGGCTGCTGAGTTCACGATCAACTTCGTGACGTGCTTCGGACTCCAGCCCGATCGAATGAACTCACTCGCGAGCCAGTCGAGCAGTTCGGGATGCGAAGGTGGCGAACCGCTCACGCCGAAGTTGTCGGGCGTCGAGACAATCCCCACGCCGAAGTGATGTTGCCAGAGTCGGTTCACGTGGACTCGCGCCAGAAGCGCTGAGGCCGCAGAGTCTGGCTGAGTGATCCAGTTCGCAAAGTCCAGTCGGCGACCGGTGCCTCGCGCGAGGTCTTCTTGCCTTGTCCCCTCGCCCCCCGTCTTAGGGGGGAGAGGGTTAGGGTTAGGGTTAGGGTGAGGGGGAACTGTGGAGTCGAGCGGCACCGTGTTTGGAGAAGAAGATGAAGCCGAGTCGCGTGTGTTGGACTGCGCGTTCTCACCGTCTGGCCCCCTCACCCTAGCCCTCTCCCCCGAAGACGGGGGCGAGGGGACCGGAGGAATGCTCAACACGGCGAAGCCGCGTGGTTCCACAGTGTCTCCCGGTGTGTGGTAGTTGCCGCGCAGGAAGACGTGTGTTTGAGGGGGCTGGTCGATGAGATCGGTGGTCCACGCGATCTTGCCCGGCTTGGCAGCAGTGAGCGCGGTCTTGGACTTCATTGCTTCGTCGAGCGGCTGACGCTTGGCTTTCAGTTCGGCGAGGAACTCCGTCAGCGGGTTCTTGCCGTCGGTCGGAGCGAACGATTCGATCGCCACGTTGTCGATGATGAAGCTCCGGTCGCAACAGAACTCGAACCCGAAGCCGCCTGCGGGGAGATCGGCTGCTTGGAACGTGATCGACTTCGCTTCGACCTGCCAATCGACGAGCTGCTCCATCACGAATTTGCTCTTCCCTGTGTTGGTGATCCTCACGCCGTAATTGCGTCCCGGTTGGTAGCCCGTCGTGCCGATGACGCCCGCTTGCGTCGAGTCTTTCCCCGGATAGTCGGGATGAACGGCGGTGCTGCTGGTCGGGTGGCCGTCAATCAAAATGTTGCCGCCCGGCGTCGAGCCGTTATCGTTAAAGTCGTGCAGCGCGATGAAGTAGCCGATGCGGTCAGACGGCTTCGAGTCGCCGACGTGATGCTCGACGAGATCGAACGTCACTTGAATCGCCGCGCCAACCGTGTCGGGAGTCCAATCGAACGGCAGCTTCGTCGAGAGCCACTTGTCGCCACCGGGGCCACCTTCCATCAGTTGTAACTTGCCGTCCACGACGATCGCCCCCGGTGCTTCGCGCGAGTTGAGATTCACGGCGACAGTCCCTCCCGGCACATCGTCACCGGGTGCGGTGTTCGACCAGCGTTCGGCGAGCGACTCGGGGGACGCATCAAATCCATCCGTGAATAGGATCGTCCCGCGCGGCCGATGTTGCTTGACCCATTCGCCAATCTCCGACTGCAACCGCGCGACGGTCGTCTCCGAGTGTGAGAGCTTCGCTTGCCAAGCTTCGACCTCACCGGGCAGGCTGGCATAGATGAAGCGGTCGTTCGGTTTGACCCATTGTTCGGGTGGAAAGGCCGGGATCAGGACCGCTTGCAAACTAGCATAGTCGCGCTGCGTAAGTGGCTCGAACTTGTGGTCGTGACACTTCGCACATTGGATCGTCAGACCGAGCAACCCCGTCGAGATGTTCTGCATCGTGGTCTCGATCACGGTGTACCGGTCGATCTGCACTTCATCCGGGTTGCCGTCGCTCTCGCCAGTCCCGTCTTGGCCGTTGCGCAGATAGTGGGTCGCTTCGAGCAGTTCGATGAGGGTTGAAGGTGGATGGTCGAGGGTTGAGGGAGATGCGACCGCGACTTTGTTTGGCTTCGGCTCTGTCCCCTCGCCCCCCGACTTGGGGGGGAGAGGGTTAGGGTGAGGGTGGCCGTTCGAGTCGAGCGACTTCGTGTTTGGAGAAGACGATGAAGGCAAGTCGTTCGTGTTTGGTAAAGCGTTCTCGCCGTTTGGCCCCCTCACCCTAGCCCTCTCCCCCGAAGACGGGGGAGAGGGGACAGGAAGAATTGCCGTCTCTCCATTACGAGCCATCACGCTGTTAGCCGTCATCACGCGCGCGATCTCATCGCCCGCGAACTGTTCTCTCACGAACTGATCGAACGGCTTGTCTGAGTTGATCGCGCGAACGACGTAGTCGCGGTAGCGATAGGCCAGCGGGCGGTCACTGTCGGCGTTGAAGTAGCCGTTCGAGTCGGCATAGCCCGCCGCATCGAGCCACAGCTTGCCGAAGCGTTCACCGTAATGTGGTGACGCGAGAGTGTGATCGACCATCCGCTCGTAAGCATCAGGCCGTAGATCGTGGACGAACTCGAAGATCGCGTCGGGCGTGGGAGGCAACCCGGTCAGATCAAAGCTGACTCGCCGAATCTGCGTCGCGCGATCCGCCTCGAGCGACAGCGTCAGCCCATCACGAGCGAGATCGGTGACGATGAACGAGTCGAGCGGAGTAAGACGTGATTCGAGAGTTCCTGTCCCCTCGCCCTCCGACTTTGGGGGGAGAGGGTTAGGGTGAGGGGGGCCGTTGGAGTCGAGCGACTTGGTTTTCGGAGAAGAGGTTGAAGGCAAGTCGTTCGTGTTTGGTGGAGCGTTCTTCCCGTGCGGCCCCCTCACCCTAGCCCTCTCCCCCGAAGACGGGGGAGAGGGGACAAGAATGATGCCCGCCTGAGCGAGCACGGCGAGATGTTCCGCCGCGAGCCGTTCGGCTCG
>JAYTXB010000492.1:0-1866 GCA_043743205.1 Schlesneria sp. | reverse complement strand
GGACGTAAGTCCTCCGGTCCTTGTGGCGAAGAGCCGGAGGACTTACGTCCACCGCTCGGAAAGTCTCAGGGATGCCGTACTCGTATCGTCGAATTTTATGGAACAGACTTCATGCTGATGGAACGCGCGAGCGGCATTCTCGTTCATCCGACATCGTTTCCCACGCGATTTGGCATTGGCGATCTTGGCCCGTGTGCCGACGAGTTTCTGGAATGGCTCGCCGCAGCGGGACAGAAAATCTGGCAGGTGCTGCCACTCTGTCCGGCCGATGCGGGTGGATCACCATATCAATCGGCATCCACTTTCGCGGGCAACCCATTGCTCATCAGTCCTGAGTTGCTCGCACGGGATGGATTGCTCACAGAGGCCGAACTCCATGAAGCCGCCTTGCCTGACAGCGAGATCGCACCGCGAGTTCACTTCACGTCGGTAGCCGTTCGCAAGCAAAGACTGCTTGAAAAGGCCGTGCGGCGGCTGCGAGACTTTCCCGCATCGCACCCGCTGCACACGGAGTTACTTCAGTTCGTCGATCAACAGCGAGACTGGTTGGAAGGTCACGCCCAGTTCATGGCAGCGAGCGAAGCCAACGGTCGCAGTTCGTGGCCTGCGTGGACGATCTCGGCGACACCGATGCCGCCCGCGATTCCTCCGCAACACGGAGACCGCTTTACCGTCCATCTGACGTTGCAGTTTTTCTTCTTCCGCCAATGGCAGCGACTGCGGATCCGCGCTCGACAACTGGGCATTCAAATCATCGGTGATATTCCGATCTATGTCTCACACGATAGTGCCGATGTTTGGGCCAACCGCGCGTTGTTCCAATTGGACGACCAGGGCCGCTCGACGCGCGTGGCCGGTGTTCCTCCTGACTACTTTGCCGCCACCGGGCAACTCTGGAACAACCCGCTCTACGATTGGAATGCGATGGAGCGTGACGGCTATCGCTGGTGGATTCGGCGGCTGAAGGCCTCGCTGCAACTGGTCGATTGCGTGCGTCTCGACCACTTCCGCGGTTTTGAAGCTTTTTGGTCGGTCGCAGCGGGTGCCGCGACGGCAATGAATGGCGAATGGATTCCCGGCCCGAGAGACTCTCTGTTGAATGCGTTGCGCGACGGACTTTCGGCAACAAGCCAAGAGACTTCCGGCGCCGAGACACTTGAGAATCCACTCCAGCACCGTGGCTTGCCAATCATCGCGGAAGACCTCGGCCTGATTACAGAAGAGGTCCACGCACTACGGCAACGGTTTGAACTCCCTGGCATGAAGGTCTTGCAGTTCATGCTTCCTGGCGAAGCGTGGGACAACACGCGGGCCGAAGACTTCGAACAGAACTCCGTTGTTTACACGGGAACGCACGACAACGACACGTCACTCGGTTGGTTCCGTTCCGAGATGCTACCTCATCCAGAGAAGCTCGAACGCCTGCGCCGTTACGTCCCGTGCGAGGAATCGCGATTCGCCTGGGAGTTCATCGAATTCGCTTGGCGTTCCGGCTCCAACATCGCCATTGCACCTCTCCAAGATGTCTTCTCTTTGGACTCCACCGCGCGCATGAACACGCCGGGAACATCCGGCGACGCGACCCACAACTGGCAATGGAAATACGCGCCAGGCATGCTGACCGATGATCTCAAGACACGTCTGGCGGAGTTGACCCGCAGCGCCGCACGCTGACGACGACAGCCTCCCACGCCTTGCCCCATCCGATCACGCCCTATTTTTCTGTAGACACCGAAGCAGCGGCAAGCCGCAGTTTGAGTTGAATATTCCGGCTCTCCGCCATTCCTGTTGGCCCGCAGAAATTAGCCGCAGGGCGCTAGCCCCGGTTAAGCGAAATCGAACCGGGGCTAGCGCCCTGCGGCTGAT
>JAYTXB010000491.1:0-3766 GCA_043743205.1 Schlesneria sp. | reverse complement strand
CCTGACTGCGCGACGGCGTTCTCAAACGGAGTCCGTTCACTGGAGCATCGACACGCAACGCTCTGCACTCGAACGTTGGTTGAGCAGCTACTTCGAGTTGGACGTGCGGTTGATCGAGGAGCCGAACGGCGGCTTCCCCGACGACAACGTCGCGACCGGGCCGACGATCATCAGTGCCGCGACGTGGCCCGTCGTGGCCGACTGGTTTCTCGGAATGACCATCGAAGCATTGCGAGGCCGCTTCCGCGCGAACGTAGAGGTCTCGGGAGCCGATCCGTTTTGGGAGGACCAACTCTTCCGAGCCGACTCGACTCCCCTTCCCTTTCGCGTCGGGAGCGTGACGTTCGGCGGGACGAATCCCTGTCAGCGCTGCATCGTGCCGACGCGAGATCCGGTGACGGGCGAAGTCTGGCCGGAGTTCGCTCGCCAGTTTGCCACGCTACGAGCAGAGCAGCTTCCCGCTGGGGTTGCTCGCGAACGCTTCAATCACTTCTACCGACTGACGACGAACACGCGACTCCTTGATAGGGGTGAAGGCTACGTGCGAGTGGGTGATGAGGTGGAGCTTTTAAGCCAATAATTCGCCGCGTGTGACGAGGACTGCTTGGCCCGCGAGCTTCACTCGGTCGCCAGCGCAGGTGACACGGAGGATTCCGCCGCGCTGCGAGATTTGGTGGGCGAGGAGTTCCGACTTGCCGAGCCGCTGCTGCCAGAACGGGCCGAGGCAACAGTGAGACGAACCGCAGACGGGGTCTTCATCGACACCGACGGCGGGGGCGAAGAAGCGCGAGACGAAATCGAACCGCGCGTCGTCGGAGCGACTCGTCACGGTGATGCCGCGCGTCACGACTTGTCGCAGTCGAGTGAAGTCGGGCTTCAAGCCTTTGACCTGCTGTTCGTCGGCCACTTCGACCAGATAGTCGAACCGATTGCGATGAACCGAGAGCGGTTCGATTCCGAGACCTTCGATCAGATGCGCGGGAGTCGCTGCGGGTGAAGGAGCCTCTCGGGGGAAGTTGAGTTCGATCTCGTCGCTGCGGAGCGTGGCAGTGAGCAGGCCGCTGAGCGTGTGAAAGGCCAGCGGAGTGGTGTTGTTGGCTCGACCCGTTTGCCAGAGCGCGTGGGCCGTCGCGAGCGTCGCATGTCCGCACAATTCGACTTCCACCTCGGGCGTGAACCAGCGGAGATCGAACGAACCGTCGGGCCGCCGCACGACGAAGGCGGTCTCGGCGAGATTCATCTCGGCCGCCACGGATTGCAGCCACACATCGTTGGGCCAAGCTTCGAGAGGACAGACGGCGGCGGGATTCCCACCAAACGGCCGATCCGTGAAGGCATCGACGACGAAGAGGGGAATGGACATGAGGGGGAGGCTCCAAGAACCCAATTGCGAAGGAACAGGTTGAGGCGGTCGCGGTGGTCGCCAGTGGAAGATTCTTGTCAGGAAGAGTGATGGTAGAAAGGTTGAGGGTAGAAAAATGAGATCAAGCATGGAGGGAGCCTGAAGGCGACCATTCATCTCGGTCGGTCTTCATTTTTCTACCCTCAATCTTTCTACCATTGGGCTGCTGACTGTGACGGAGGCGTGGCCGTCAACGACAGCAGCCCGGCTGCGTGGGAGCAACCGGGCTGCACGATTCGTCAGCGTGACGCTGCTCACTCTGCGATTGACTACTGAGTAATCATCGTGCGCAGTTCGACCAGCGCTGGCGTGAGTCGTGAGGACAATCGACCGAGCGTCGGGCGATCGTTTGTCTGGCACTTCACGAGGTAGCCGTAGACCGTACGCCAACTGTCGTAGAGTTCGTCCATCTCACGGCGGAGTTGTGCAATGGGGACACCGCGCACCAAGTCTTGATGGAGTCGGACGGCGGAGTCTCCCATATTGGCGGTCTCTTGTAGACAGGCCTTTGCGAACGGCTGGCGATCGTCATTGAGCCACCGCTTGGCCGCGAAGTCGAGTTGTTCGGTGAGATTCTCGATCGACGCAGCCAGATCGTTCGCGGCAGGACGATTGAAGTCTTCACGCTGCAACTGAAGCGACGTGCGAATCGTGCCGACGGTCTGGTCGATCCGTTGCAGCACGGCGACAGCGCGGTCGCTATCGATCGCGCTGAATACATCGTTGAAACTCCGTTCAGCGTCCACGATGTACTGGAACGAGTCGATGATTTCGTCGGCATCATTTCCTTTGTTGACCACGTCCACGAAGTGCTCGCACACACCGTAAAACTGATCGGCCGTCGCGAGGGCTACCTTGGATTTGGGGAGATGAACCACGAGGATCAGCGGCGTTTTCTCGAAGAATTCGTCGATGTCTTTCTTGAGCGCCGAGGTCAGGTAGACGAGTTGTTGCTTATCGACCTTCTGTGGCAGCAGCAGCAATTGGTGAATCTCACCGGAGGTCTGAGTGATGCGGCGCAGGCTGCGTTCGAGGTAACGATTGTCTTCTGCTTGGAGCTTGACGGCGAGCGGCAACCACATTGCTTCGACTCGCTTGTACTCTTCCACCACGAGTGCCGTATCGGCTTGATCGTCGCGCGAGAGGGTTGCCAGTGCGAGGACTTCCTGACGGACACGGCTACCTTGCATCAAGTACTGCTGCGCATTCTTGGACCGTCCCAGTTCGGCTCCAATGTCGTCGAGCAGATTCTGAAGATCACCCGCCAAGCTGGCCGTCTTCATGTAAAGGCTCTGGCGGTTGAGTTGCGGCTGCATCTTCAATTGCTTGCGAATTTCCTCCCCGCCATCGTTGAGGTTGGCGATGAGATCGCGCGTCTCCGCTTGCAAGCCACGAATGCTTTCCAAGCGGTAGGCCAGTTCGCGCCAGTCGGCGTCGAGCGATTGAAACTCTTCCGCCAACTGATGGTGATCGTTGAGTTGACCGGCACGCTTATCCAGACCGACCGCTTCCGCACTGACACGCAACGCATCCGTGTAGAGCGGTCGCAGGCTGGGGACGACTCGAAGCTGTTCGTTCAGGGCGTAGGTCAGTTGTGAGGCATTGTTCGAGAAGTCGCGGATCAGCGGCCGGAGTTGCTTGAGTTCCGCAGTCACTCCACCCGGTACAGCGCCCGGATTGGGGAACGCGCGGTTGTCGTTCGTGCGGCGTCGCTCTTGGAGTGAGTTGCTGAAGTCGTCGATCATGTCGCGCGTTTGATCGCGCGTGTACGTGGTTCGCGTGGCGGGAGTTCCCTGCGCGAATGAGTCCGTGGTGAAGCTCAACAGACTGCCGCCAGCCAACGCCAGCGCGGCCAATTGCACTCCCCCACGACGAATGTGATCTGTGATTCGAAACGAAATACAAGACATGCTCTGAAGTCCTTTCCTTGGAATGAAGAGCGGCCCGTCCGTAGCTTGCGCCGATCACGCAAGCCCGAGCCGCGCGCGGAAACTAGCCGAATCTGCCGATTCCTCCTAGACGAGGTTGGCACGCTTCCGCAGTTTTCGCCGAAGCGGACTCTGACGCATTCGATTGGAGGTGAGAACGGGCAAGGTTCCCATTCTCAGTCACTGCTTAACAATGCCTTCCGCGCACGTTTGTTCGACCTTCTGAGTTGTTCCAATGGCTGGAAGGCACTGCCCACAAATCCGCGATCCGTTGTGGTGGGCGATGCCTACTTTTCATGAAGTCAGACAGTCGAATTTGCCGTCTGTTTAAAAAACAGGCTCTCCGCCATTCCTGTTGGCCCGCAGAAATCAGCCGCAGGGCGCTAGCCCCGGTTAAGCGAAATCGAACCGGGGCTAGCGCCCTGCGGCTGATGTA
>JAYTXB010000490.1:0-2266 GCA_043743205.1 Schlesneria sp. | reverse complement strand
CGTGAGGCCCCGGGTTCTTCATCGAAAAGTCCGGGGCCTCACGGCACCCGGCTCACCAAATCTCGACAGTTGTTGATGCGCCGCTCTCAACCTGAAATCTTGGTCTCCGACCGAAGATCATCGACAAGCCTTTACCGATTTGAATTTTCAGCGGGTATCATCTGACCTACTTCTGCCAGCCCAATGCCGTGCTGGTTGACCACGGACTCTTTCTGAAATGAGGACCATCATGACAACACGAACGCGACGCGATTTTCTGGCGGATGTGGGGCGAGGGATGTTGGTCGCGGGTGTCGGTTACGGCACGGCGTGCGACATGGGGTTGACGCAGGCGTGGGCTGAGGACACTGGCGCGAACGAGTTGACGTTCGGTGATCGCGAGCCGCTCGTGCGACTGATGCAGGACACCGCCGCTGCCGCACTGCTGCCGCAGATCGTCGAGAAATGGAAGTCGGGGACTTCGCTGCGTGACATCGTGGCGGCGGCGGCTCTCGCCAATGCCCGCACGTTTGGCGGTGAAGACTACATCGGTTTCCACACGATGATGGCACTGTCACCCGCGTATCAGATGTCGCGCGAACTCCCTTCCGAACAAAGCCCACTGCCGGTGTTGAAGGTGCTCTACCGCAACAGCCAACGCATTCAAGAACACGGCGGGCACAAGTCCGAAATCCTGCATCCGATCCCGGCTTCAACGAGCCGCTCGCCAGCAACGGACGGCGCAATCCCCAGCGGACTTCATGCCGCGGTTCTCGAAAAGGATCGAGACCGAGCAGAACAGCTCTTCGCTCAGATCGCCCAGCGGTCGGCGGAAGAGGCGTTCAATGAAGTACTCGAAGTCGTGCAGGACAACGCGGAGGTCCACCGCGTCGTGATGCCGTACCGGGCGTGGGAGTTGCTCGACATTGTTGGCCACGAGCATGCGCACACGATGCTCAGGCAGTCGGTGCGCTACTGCGTGAAGTCGGAGTCTGGCAAGGGGAACGAGTACGCTCGCGGGGGAAGCCGGTTGCTGCCGAAGCTGTTCGATCAGTTCAAGCTGCCGTCGAAGCCGCTCGGGACGAAGGTCGCCAGCGATGAGTGGGTCGAGCATTTGAGCCGCACGATTTTTGAGGCGACTCCCGATCAAGCGGCGGAAGCGGTCGCGGCGGCGTTGGGGGAAGGCTTCGCACCGGCGGCGATTGGAGAGGCAATCACGCTCGCGGCCAATCAGTTGTTGTTGCGTGACATGGGTCGCCCTGAAGGACAGATCTCGGCGGGCAAACCGCTCGGCAGCGTGCATGGCGATTCGATTGGAGTCCATGCGTGTGACTCCGCCAACGCCTGGCGGAACATGGCGCGCGTCAGCAACGCGCGCAACACGGCGGCGTGTTTGATCCTCGGTGCCTGGCAAGTCGCGCACGATCGCGGTTCACGCGGCGGTGACTTCCTCAAGTGGCAACCGTGGCCGCTGGCCGATCACGTGGAACAACTCGTGGCGAAGTCGGCTCAGTCCACACCGGCCTCGCTGTTGGGATTGCTCGACGCCGCGATTCTCGCCAACGATCAAGCCCTCTCGTGTGCGGCGGTGGCGGCCTATGCGAAGCTCGATCAATCGCCGCGTGCGGTCTTTGATGTCCTGCTGAAGTACTCGATCAGTGAAGACGGTGCGCTCCACGCCGAGAAGTTCTATCGTACGGTCAGCCACGAGTTCGCCGAGACACGAGCCGCCTTCCGCTGGCGACATCTCATCGCGCTGGCCCGCGTCGCCGCGAGCGAATGTGGTCGTCCCGCCCCCGGCCTCGCGGAAGCGAAACGGTTGCTGCTGACCTGAGGAACCGGTTGGAAATTCAGTCCCATCGCGCACCTCTGTCCCTGCTTCACCACTGGCGATGAAGCGGGGACAGTTCGTTTCGGCTGCGGACCTGATGGCTGAGGCAACGATTGACCAACCCGCAGCGTGAGTTGAGAAGTTGTGTATTTCGGAGTCGCGAAGCGACGGCAGCAAATAGCCTTGGGCGTCAGCCCAAGGATTCGAGCGAGATTGATCGGAATGAGCCGCGAAGCGGCGGCAGATTCGAGACCCCGTACCGCTGCCGCCGCGTCGCGGCTCAATGCCCACGTTGAACCCCCTCCTCGGGCTGACGCCCGAGGCTATTTGCTAACGTTGCTTCGCGACTCAAGAAAATGTGGCTCTCCGCCATTCCTGTTGGCCCGCAGAAATTAGCCGCAGGGCGCTAGCCCCGGTTAAGCGAAATCGAACCGGGGCTAGCGCCCTGCGGCTGAT
>JAYTXB010000489.1:0-7020 GCA_043743205.1 Schlesneria sp. | reverse complement strand
ATCAATACGAGCAAGTCGAACACGTTTGGGATTTTGGAGCCGCCTCAGGCAGTGCCGAAGCTCCCCGCGCAGCCGATCCAACCGAATCAGCCCCAAGTTGGGCAGCCTGGCGGCAAGGCACTCCCACCGTTCCAACCGAGCGTGGGACGGAATCCGCAGGGCCAACTTGGTGGAACGACGGTCCCCGGCGTTGGTCCTCAGCCCGCAGTGAAACTCAATCCGCAGCCCGAGCCGCCCGAGCCGCCCGGCAAGCCGCGACGGCCGCCAGGGACAACCGGCCCCACCAACCCAGGCGATCCGTTTCCGGGCTTGAGGATTCCAAGCGGAAAGACCGGCGGCGCGGCGGGCCTTTCAAAAGGAACGGGGCTCACTGGGCCACCGCCGACAGTCGGCGATCCGGTTCCGGACCTTGAATTGGGCCTGGGCAAGAAACCGGGGGGCATAATTCGAAAGAATTCGCCGGGCCAACTTGGTGGAACGCCGGCCCCGAGTGGAGGGGCCTCGACCGGCAAACCAAAGATCATTGTTGAAGATGGCGTTGTTGGTCCGCCAGGGAAATCTGTGAACTACCACAGCATCGGTCCCGCGCCATCGGGGATCGCGCGACCCGGTGTGCCGGAGAAGCCGTCGAAAACGTTTAATGAATCTCGCTCCAATTCGCTCGGTGTGGCCCCCGACCGAACGAACTCGATCGGCAAACCAAAGATCGTTGTCGAACCCGTCGATGGTAAACCTAAGAACTACAACAGCATCAAATCGAATACCACTGGGATTCTGGAGCCGAAGCCGCCCGGACTGACGCCAGTGAATCCAACGGACCCACTTGGTGGAAAGTCGGCCCCCGGCGGTGGTGACAAGCCAACGGCCGATTTCAGTACAACGAAGTCGAATATCAAGAATCAGCCGCTGGAGCCGAAGCCGCCCGGACTGACTCCAGTGAATCCACTGGACCAGTCTGGTGGAAAGTCGGGGCTAGGTGGTGGTGACAAGCCAACGGCCGATTTCAGTACAACGAAGTCGAATATCAAGAATCTGTCGCCCCAGAAACGACAGGGCGAACCTGGTGGAACGCCGGGCTTGGGGAACGCCCCGAATACGGGACAGCAGAAGCGGGCGATTCTCCAGCAAGTACCGAAGAACGGCAGCCTCCTCAAGCACGCTGCGAAGGATGGCCGACCCCTGCCAGCAGCGCATGACCCGTTGCAGGCGTTGTTGCAGACCAAAGATCCCAAGCAACTGCGGCAGCAACTGCAGCAACTCAAAACGTCTGACGACCCGAAGGTTCATCCAACCTTGGCGCATCTGAACCTGGACAAGATCAGCGGCGTGCATCAGGACCGGTTGGCCAACGGGGATGACTTCCAACACTGGCAGCAGACGAAGCTCGGACAACAGTTGAATCTCGGTCAGCAGTTTGAATTCCAGCAACAGGGCGACCTCTCGCGGCGCATGAACCTCGGCACCAATCTGATCAACGCCGGTGGTTGGGCGCAGCATCGTCAACACGGAGCGATCGCCGCCGGCTTCACGTCGGCCGCCTTCAGTGTTTGGTACGCGGGCGGGGGCTGCTACCCGTCGCACTCGTGGTGCCCGGTCTGGTCTCCGTGGGTCGATTGGTGCTGGTGGGACACGTGCCCCGTGCTCTATGACCCCCGGCCGTTCTATTGCATCCCGATCGTCTACGATCCGTGCGTGCCGTGGGTTTACTACGACTATCCCGTTTGGAACCCGCTGCCCGTCGTGTCGTGCGGAACGTGGATTGATGTCTCTCCGATCGTCGTGACGGCCGGGCAGGATGTGCAGTTGCTCGCAGTCCGGTTTGTGGACAACGGCCACTCGGAACAGAACCTCGGCTCGCGCTATCGCGTCTGGGTTAGAAACAACAGCCCGGTTCAGATCGTGACGCCGTTCAGCGTTCTACTGCTGGCGTCGAACGAACAGACGCCCACGGTTGAGATGCCTCAAACGGGCGTCGTCGTGCCGTCGATGGACATCGGCGAAACTCAGACGCTCGACATTCGTCTGCCGCTGGCCGCGAACCGACTCGGTACCACACCGGAAGGCTATCGCGTGCCGTTCACCTACCTGCACGCGCTGGTCGACAGCCATCAACAGATCCCCGAGACCTTCGAGGACAACAACGGAGCCGTGCTGCTTCGCACAGACATCCTGCCGGTCGATCCGGCGGCGTTTTCGACTGACCTCACGGCGGCGGCTCCGGAAAGTCTGCTGACCATCGCCGGCGAAGGCTTCGGTCCCGAACCGGGCCAGGTCATCGTGTCGGTTTACGGCCAGCAGGTGCAGGCCGAGATTCACGGCTGGTACGACCTCGGCATCCGCTTCGCCGTGCCGAACTTTGAATTGACCCAGCCGGTCGATGTCGAAGTCCTCGTCGTGCGCGGCGACAGCGCGGTCTCGAACCCGCTGACTGTGCGACTCGCACCGAAGGCCTTGCTCGAAGAGGCGGCGGCCTTTCCGGAGTCTCCCATCCCCGACCCGCCGCAATGACCAGAGTTGATGTTGCGACCTGACAAAATCAGCCCGGCTTTTCCCAAAGCCGGGCTGAAATTTTTCATCCACCAACGTTGGGGGCCACTGGCGAGGGGCTTCGCTCGCCAGTGGTCTTCAAAGCCACTGGCGGCCCAAATCCGCCGCCAATGGAGCACCTCGTATCGCGATGCGGAGCTTCAATGTCTCCAGCATGAACTCGTCACACGCGCGGCTTTGCGGCCCCTCCGATGACGGCGAGTTGGCGATCTCGTTCTTCGATGATCGCGGTGATGGTCTGAATGCTGGCCGCATCGAGCACGCGGTCTCCGGCCGAAACCGTTTGCTCGATCTGCTCGGGACTGCGAGCACCGACGATGGCGGAGGTGACTTCGGGGCTTTGAAGCGCCCACGCGATGGCCACGTCGGACATGGACCATCCCAACTGCTTCGCCACGGCCGTGAGAGACCCCACAAACGCCAGATTGATCTCAAGCTGAGGCGGCTGAAACCGGGGGTCGCGTGTTCGATGATCCTTGGACGAAAGCGAAGCCACTCGCTCGGCCGTGAACGTCCCCGTGAGCAACCCTTTTCCCATCGGGCTGTAACAGACGACACCGATGTTCTCGCGGCCACAGAACGGAATGATCTCGGCCTCGGCGTCACGGGCGATCATGCTGTACGGAGGCTGATTGGATGTGACCGGGTGAATCGCCTGCAGCCGCTTCAACTGGCTGACAGAATGATTCGAGACACCGATTTGCCGAACCTTCCCCTGCTGCTGGAGGTCCACCAGAGTCTGCCAGCCCTCTTCAATCTCGTTGTCCGGTTCCGGCCAGTGCATCTGATAGAGATCGATGCAGTCCGTATTGAGTCGTCTCAAGCTGGCTTCGCACTCGGCGATCACGCTGTCCCGCTTCAGGCAACAGCCAATCTCACCGTTCCCCTTCGGCACCCGCCCACACTTGGTCGCGATGAGAGGTCGATCGGCCTGCGGAATGGACTCCATCGCCTTCGCAACATGCTCCTCGCTCCGGCCTTCCCCATAAACCGCAGCCGTGTCGATCCAGTTGATCCCCAGTTCCACAGCTCGAACGATGGCCCTCACGGCCGATGCTTCATCCTGATCGCCCCACCCGAACTTCCATTCTCCTCCGCCAATGGCCCACGTCCCCAATCCAATCACACTGAGCTTCAGGCCGCTCGGGCCAAGAGTTCGAAACTGCATGGAGTAAAGTCCTGATCGTCAAAAAGTGGTCTACCGTTGATCCGCCAAAAGGTACGTTCCGAACCACTCCGACGCGAGTGAGCAGCGATGCGTGGCTCAAAGAAAGTAGCCTTCATCGCTCCGCGTGAAAAAAGCCGTCGGGTGCCTGTCGTCGGCGCTTCGCCACCTTCAGTTGATTCCAGAGAATCACTGTCTCGTCATTCGCTGGGGCGAGCGAAGCGCTCGATCTCGGCCACTCCACAGGGCCAATGCCTTTTTGAAGCTGAGCAGGATGTAGGGTGGGACCAGCGGCGCTTCGCCGCGCCGGCCCACCACGAATTCACGATGTTTCATGATGGTGGGCCGGCGCTCGAAGCGAGCTGGTCCCACCCTACTTTCAAAAAGGGCGATGGCCCTGGGCTACTCCACCCTTGCCCTCGACTTGATGTCAAACAGTTGAACCGGGTTGATCTTGAACTGGAGCATCTTGGCGGTCTCTCGGCCGTTGTCGCCCCCTTTGCGCTGCATGGTGATGCGGCCAATTTTGAGGTTCCCCGCTCGGGTCAGTTCCACCGGGCCTTCGCTGTAAAACTTGATCGCCTCGGCGGAGGACCGAATCACCCACTTCGGTTTGTCGCCCCCCTTGTAGGTCACCATCATCCAGTCGGAGGCGTGTTCGCCATCACCCGCGAGCAGGTCGGAAACAATCTCGTCCTTGTTGACGGTGAAGAATTCCACGACGGCCTGTTGAGCCTTCTGATCGAGTTCATCCAGAAACATTCGCCGCTTGTCGCGGCTCGACTCGCGCGGCGGCGTTTCCCCGACGAACAGCTTCAACGCCTCAACAACATCGGGCGGCATCTTCCACATGGTCGCGTAAGTCTTCAGCCAGCGTTTGTCGATCTGATTGAACCCATTCGGACTGCTTACCAGCTTGATCGAAATCCGCTCGACTCGTTCGCCGGACTTCGATTTGACCGTCACCTCGACATCCGCTTTCTGTCCATGTGGCTTCGCCGCCGAGACACTGCTCACATCGGCCACGGAATGCTTCATCGCCTCCAGCCACGCGCGAACATCCGCGTCAGACTTCCAATTGTTGAACTTGTCCCGAATCTCATCCTCGTTCTGAAAGCCCCCTTTGGCCGTTCTCGATCCCAGTGCAACCTTGCTCTGGTCGGCCTTCCCCTCCTGAGCCGAAACAACGCCGCCGCAAACCAGCATCCAAACGAGAACCGCACCCCAGTGCTTCACCATCACGCTCACCTTTCAGTTTGGTTTTCCGATGTTGAAGATGGTAATGACAACGCTGGAGACTTGCATCGAATTCTTGGGGGCGGGTGGCTGTGGTTGGCGATGCGACACTCACAGTTGATTCACGAGAGACGCCGCATCGTCATTATCTGGGGTGAGCGAATCGCTCGTCCACAGCCACACTGCCGCCGCGGGAAGAGGCGATTAAGGTCAGCGTCACGGCCTGGCCGACGTGTGCAGACCTGCCGTCCGAGGGATGACGGCAGCATCGTCAGAGAGGAACCCACACGACCTGGTTCCGCAGTTCGGCATACGCGGTGGCTTACGCGATCAGAGATAAATCTTCCACCAGCGTTCCGATCGAGGCCTTTTCCAGGTGACAAAAGACAATGCCGGGGAATTCCTCGGAGTTGGCCAGACGTTCGCTGGCCAATTCCAGAAAGTCCTGATCGTGAGTCACGACAACTCGCGACAGTGACTTCGCCCGATCAAGTACCCGGTCGTCCGGCTGTCGATCGTGCTGGTCTTCGAGCGTCGTCAAGACATCGATCCCGCGTTGTCGCAGTCCCGCGACCACCGCGATCTGCATGTTGTGGTCGAAATAGAAGTCGACGCTCATGCCGGGTCTCGAACGCGCCGGAGTCGTTCTTGCAGCGCCGGATTCACCAACTGGTCTTTCAATGTCTCCAGCCGCTGATCGTCGCGATGCAGCATCTCATCGCACTCTGCCCGGTTTTCGTGGTAGTAGCCGAGCGCCGCGTGGATCTCCGAGAGAGACAGGTGCGGATGCTGCCGACGCAACTGCTCCGCGTCCCAGCCATACGCCAAGTGTTCACGGACGAGTTGCAGCACCTTCAGACCTTTCGTCGGAATGGTCGGAGATCCCGCCTCGTCAACCTCGATGAATGGCCATGCCGTTGCAGACAACTTCAGACTCCTTGCTACTGGCTCCCGGATTCTACTTCCGGCCATTGGCCCGAATATAGCCGAACAGTTTCGTCACGACGGACAGACCGACATGCCACACCAGCCTCGTCCGTCCGTCGCCAATGGGTGTTCGCTCGGGCGAGGCGTCCAAGCTACGGATTTTCGACTGGACGGCGGGGTCAGAGTCTTCGATGGCCCCGAGAAGGATCACGCCCAAGATTCCGGGCCTTCCGCAAAACCTCCAGACCCGGCCACCCTGCCGCCCTCCAGCTACACCACCTAGCGTGGTTTAAGTACGGACTTGAATTGGTCAAACAAGTCACCCTGCTCCCAAAGCGCGAATTGGTAGATCGGGTCAAACCAAAAAATGTAGGCATGGTCATGACCTCGCATGCTGATGACGTTTTCGAGGAGCCGAAGCATCATGGATGCATCGGGCGTTTCATTCGCTTGGGTTCGGATTGCAAACTCAGCGAAATGGACTTCTGTTTGCCATTCCGCCAGCTTTGAAGGCGGAATGCGATCAGCCTCAAATGCTTCGTTGATGCGCACTTTCAACTGGTCAATGGTGTCGAGTGTTTTCTGAGGACGACGGCACTTTCCGTTGGAGTGAACATGCAATTCCAGCGACTCTATTTCAATCTCTGCCAACTCCAGGTTGATAAATCGCGGGTCGAGCGTTCCCTTCTCGAACCTCGCCTTTGCAATCCATCCTCGCGCCTCATTCAGGTAACCCTCCGCCATCGCTTTTTCCCCACGCAGGATCGCCCCCCAAGCCAACGTGACGGCACAATTAGCGAGGTAGCGATTTGGTTGGGGCACACAAAGGGCAAGTGGTTCCGCCCTATCAGACGGGAATCTCAATTGGTCGGTTTCGCTGATTGCACCGGAGACCAACGCGCCTTCCTTCACAGGCACGGTGACCACGATCTTCCAATACTCGTACGCCCGCTTTGCAACCTTAAAATCAATTGAGCAGTTGTCATCGCGAAGCGAAAGTGTCGCTTCGCATCGACCAGACTGATACCGCGCTAAGGCGTTTACCCATCAGGGCCAGCGCGCACCCTTGGGGGTTCTTGGCGGTTTGGGGTGAGGTGCGCGCCGAGTTGAAAGTTTGTATATCCGTCTCCGTGTTGTTGTTCAAG
>JAYTXB010000488.1:0-14070 GCA_043743205.1 Schlesneria sp. | reverse complement strand
CTTGAACAACAACACGGAGACGGATATACAAACTTTCAACTCGGCGCGCACCTCACCCCAAACCGCCAAGAACCCCCAAGGGTGCGCGCTGGCCCTGGCCTCGATCCATCATGTAGAAGGCCCCGGCCTCGATCGGCAGGTGATCGAGAACGATGACATCGTGTGTTTTCCGTCTTCCCAAAATGAGGCGTCAACTCTATTAAAAGATCGTACTTGCACGACTTGAGATAGACCCAATCACCGCTCCAGCTACCGGTCGGGGGATACGATGTCTCGGACTGATTTGCCATTTGAATGCTCCGGAAAACTCGTCGTTTGGATGGATGCTGACAACCACGAGCAATGCCCGATGGCATTCCTGGCACAGTAATCTCAATCTCTGCGCCTCGCGCCAGCAAATCACACCATGTCGCCCGAAACAGTCTCCGGCCGAGTTTAGGTGATGGTCTGGCGTCCACGGCTGTTGCCAATTGCTTTCGTAGAACACTAGAGCCGGTTTCAAAATCTGATTTGCGGATTCTGCCGATCGCCCCACACAGGAAAATGGCGATCGGCCGCAGTTGGGCGTAGGTTTTGAAACGCCCTCGACGGGCAATTGCCATCGATCGACCAGAAATCCACGGTGTCGTCCGGAACTGTCTCAATCCGGACGAGTCAGGTGGCTACCGGCCGATTTACGTTCTCGGACACTGTGCGCGATCACAACGCGACCACCGACAAGTCATCCCACGTCGCCCGAAGCCGTTTCGGCACAGAGCGAGTCGTGGAGGTGATTTCTTGTAACAAAATGGGCTGATGCCCGGTGGCCATTCTCTTTACGTAGTAGCCAGTGTCTAGTGCCCCCGCCACACTAAATTTTAGGGTAGCCAACTCGTGAGAGTTCGGGGATTTTTGAAGTCTCACGACTTCAGCTACCCCCAACTTTTAGCGTGGATGAGACACTAGGTGCTTTGACCGGAACAAAATCGAAAAAATGAGCTTTCTTTCAAAAGAGGTTGCTTCTGATGTCAGAGTGAACCCCGATTTGGGTGGTCGTGTTCACGTTGTAGGCCTCATTCAATCACAATGAGTCATGTTTTTGGGGATGAGCAGGAAAAGGGACGGACTCTTTCCTACTCACCCACTGCTCGCCCCCGCCGAGTTGACCATCTCCGCGAACTCATTAAACTCAACGCTCGCGTATCATTCGAGGTGGTCTGTACAACCTACACGCCAACCACAGCCTCGCTGCGGGTAGCGACAAATGGCGTAACTGCTTGCAGTGAAATACTTCGGAGAGGTGGCAGAGTGGCCGATTGCACCGGTCTTGAAAACCGGCAGGGGCGTAAGTTCCTCGTGGGTTCAAATCCCACCCTCTCCGCTTGACGCGCTGAACGGCGGCGGCCGTTCAGCGCGTTTTTTTGTCGGAGGCACCGACTAGTGAATCGCGACATCGCCCCCATTCGAGCGATGTTGTCGCGAGTAAAGTCGGTTGACCGCCCAACGTCCGCCGACGCGATTGTGATCGACGGCGTGTCAGTGGAAGCCGTGACGTACCACGCGGCGATCGCGGATGAGACGGGCCTGATCGTGACTGACAGCGGTCGGAGCGCGACGAGAGCCAGCCCGAACAACGGCATCGTGTTTCGATTGTCTTGGGCGGGGCACGACTTTGGGGATGCCGCTCGCAGTGAACGCGGTTGGCGGAAAGTGCCAGCGACCATTCGAGAGAGAGAGTTCAGACGGTCAGTTGGGACGTGTTACTCGATCTGCTAGTTGCCACCTCTCGCGGGTTGGTCAGACTGAGCGACTAAAATGCCAACGGATGTTCGGCGTGCAGGGCAGCCAAGCGAACAGACCGAGGATACAGATCCTATCCGAGAAGCATGAACCGCCTCATACCACTACTGCTGTGTGGATTGCGTTCCCGGCAGGTATGTAGTTCAGGGTTACGGGCAGATCGCTGGGTGCGAGGCATCTGAGCATCAGATGAATGACACTCAAGTTGAGCATCGCTTCGGCGGAAGCGTTGGCTCGTTCGTAGCCTTTGCTGTTGCGCGGCGAGCGGCTGTTCCAAGCATTGGTCCGTTCCACGACCCAGCGGATGCGGATCGCGCTGAAGCCCTACTTGCCGGGCGGAGGCGACTGTACCGTCACGGACCAGCCGGGCCGATTCTTAGCCAGCCAACCGTTCAACGAACGGTTGTTGTATTTGTTGTCGCCGAGGATAGTCTTCCGCAGCGGACAGCCTTCGGCAGACACTTGCGACAAGAGTTTCGGCGCGGCGGTGTCGCCGTCCGCATTGGCCGCCGTGACCACCACCATGATTCTGCTTCGCTCGGCCAACAGTGAGACATTTGAACTTAATCACGTTTCGCCAGAACGTGGGCTTGTTTGAGCGTCCGGCCCGCACTCTGGAGAGATGCAGCTACGCCTTACATACCGCCGCGCGAGGTATAGCAATCCCAGCGTATCCACTGTCGTACCAATTTAGAAATGTCACAGTGGTGGTGTTTCTGAGGGGCGCATAGGCAAGTTGCGATTGAGTGTTGTGGAGCGTGAGCGGTCGGAGGTTTGGGGGAAGTTTTCCCCGTCTGCGATTGGATTGTCGATGGCGGCGGAATTGTTGAAGGTGAGTTATCGGCAGGTGCTGCGGTTGTGGAGGCGGTTCCAAGACGACGGGGTGGCGGGCCTGAAGCATGCGTTGCGGGAGCGGGTTTTGAACCGGCGGTTTGATGTGGGGCGGCGTGAGCGAGTACTCGATTTGTACCGGTCGAAGTACGACGACTTTGGTCCGACGTTGGCGGCGGAGAATCTCGGCAGGGTCGATGGCGAGGTGCTGAGCGAGGAAACGCTGCGGCAGTGGTTGATCGATGCGAGATTGTGGTCGGCTCGTCGGCATGGTGCGACGCATCGTCGGTGGCGTGAGCGTCGTGAACACTGGGGCGAACTGGTTCAAATGGACGAGTCATCGCACGACTAGTTCGAGGGTCGTCGAGGCGACGCTGATGGTGATGATCGACGACGCGACGAATTGGACTCACGCGAAGTTCTTCGAGACCGAGACGACCGCCGCCGCGATGACGGTGTTTGGCGAGTACGTCGGGTACTACGGGCGGCCTCGTTCGCGGTACGTGGACCGGGCGAGCCTCTACGTCTCGACGCGTGATTCCACAGTGTAAGAGGCCCTGCCAGCGATCGCGCCGCTCACGCAGTTCGGGCGGGCGATGAGTGAGTTGGAGGCGGAACTGATCCTCGCGCACAGTCCGCAGGCGAAGGGCCGCGTGGAGCGTCGGCACGCGATGTTTCAGGACCGGTTCGTGAAGGCGCTTCGGCTACGAAAGATCAACACGCTCGAGTCGGCGAACGAGTAATTGGAACGAGAATACCTAGAGGGGATGAACGAGCAGTTCCATGTCGCAGCGTCGTCGCCAGTGAACCTTCATCGACCACTCGCACGCGGCACGAACTTGAACCATGTGTTGTGCTACCAAGAACAGCGCGTGGTTCAGAACGACTGGAAGGTGTCGTGGTGCAACCGCATCCTTCAGTGGGGCGCGGAACACCAGAAGCTGTCCCCGGCGAAGAAAACAATCCTAGTCAGCGAGCTGCTGGACGGATCGCTTCGACTGACATTGGGACCACGGGTTCTGTCATGGACCGAGGTCTCGGCCCGCCCCTCAAAGCCGAAGCCAAAGTCCACCACACTCACACCCGGCAAGCCCCCACTACAAGCCCCCAGCAAACCATCCTTGGCGTCGTTGAAAACGACCGGATACCAAGCAAACCTCCGGCCCCGCACGCCGGGACACGAATGTGACACTTCTAACTTGGTCAACCCTGTGACATTTTCATCTTGGTCCGACAGAGTGATCGCAGGGTTGGCGGCCGTTGGTTCGCTCGCCTACGGTTCGGTGCTTCTGCTGCAAGAGACTCGGATTGCCGTGCAGGTGATCACGGAACGCGCCGCGACAGTCCATGCCCGCGCCGAATCATCCTCCCACTGATTTTCAATGTGGCGAATGGTCGGAAGCGCCTGATGTGCCCGGCGATTGTGTGACCACATTTCAGGGGCTTCCGCAAAGTCGGTGCGCCCCTGCCACGCCTCCGCTTTCAGTGTCGCAGCAGAAACTCATTGGAGTTGAGCAGCGCGTGCTGGAGGTCATGGAAGCCGGCCGCGCGGTCGTTCACGCTGGCCAGATGTGCTCGGACGAGCGTCAGTTCCGATGCCGTTGGACGGCGGCTGAGTGTGGAGAGATAGACGAGTTCCAAAACCTCGTCGTCGCTTTTTCCGGCGGCAAGCCAGCGGCTGACACGACCCTCCGGCGACTTGATGTTCTGAATGATGCCTCGATTGTTGAGCAGGTGAATCACCTGACTGAGCGACGGGTCGTCTTCGCGGGCGCACTCACAGGTGACATCGCGGACCGGTTTCGCGAAGGCCTTCAGGAACGAATGCTCGATGGCTCCCTCGGCCAGTTCGACAGCTCGCGTGCCGCGCGGGTAGCCGGGGAACTCTTCGGGGATGCCGGTCACGATCGTCACCGCGTCCAGCAGTTGTTCGGCGGACAGCATGCGCGGAACGGCGTGCGTGAAGTACGGGTCGGGGTTCGCGGCAAAGCGAGATTGCTTCGTCACGGGCTGCGCATCGAGCTGGTACGTGCCGGAATTCAGGATCAGTCGCAGCACCGGCTTCAGGCGGTAGCCGCTGCGGACGAACTCGTTCGCGAGGGCATCGAGCAACTCGGGATTCGACGGCGGATTTGTGTCGCGGAAATCATCGACCGGTTCCACGATGCCTCGGCCGAACAGGTGATACCAGACACGGTTCGCGGTCGATCGCGCGAAGTACGGATTCTCGGGACGAGTCAGCCAGTTTACGAGTCGCTCGCGCCGATCATCGTCCGGGCCGAGTTCACCGGCCGTTTCCCCGAAGGCGACCGGTGCCATGTTGACGTTCTTGGTGGGATGCCGCACGTCTCCGCTGCGATCGAGATAGACGATCTCATCGTCCACCATGAACTGCTTCCCCTTGAACTTCACTCGCGCGAAATAGGCGGCTAGGCCATAGTAGTCGTCCTGCGTAATGGCCTCGAACGGATGGTTGTGACACTTCGCACAGCCGATCCGAACGCCCAGGAACAGTTGGGCCATCGCTTCGGCCGCCTCATCCGGCGTGCGGGCGATGCGGTGAAAGTTGGCTCCCGGTTTGTGCAACGTGTTGCCGAGACTCGTCAGCGTTTCCCGAGCGAACTCGTCGAACGGCCGATCGTCTCGAAAGCGATCGACGAGATAGCGATGGAAGCTGTGGACTCCGCGCCGGCTGATCGTGACATCGCTGCCGCGCATCAAGTCGGCCCAGCGAAGCGCCCAGAGATCGGCGTACTCATCGCGAGCGAGCAGTTCGTCGATCAGTGCCGCTCGCTTGTTGGCGTCCTTTGAATCGAGAAACCGCCGCGCTTCGTCGGGTGTCGGGAGACAGCCGATCACGTCGAGATAGACTCGACGCAGGAAGGTCTCGTCGCGCGTCACTTCGGCCGGCAACAGTTGCAGCTCACGTTGCTTGGCGAAGACATGCCGATCCACCGCGTTGGCTTCAACGGGTGAGCGGAAAACGAACTCGGGATCGCGCTGCAAGTACGACAGGCGAACTCCCGTGATGCGATCGAGGTAGCGCACGAGGAACGACGCTTCGGCCGTTCGGCTGAACTCCACAAGACCGCTGGAGTTGATCGTCGCGGTCTCCTTCTCATTCGTGGAGAAGACGACGAGATCGGTCACATCGCGGGCCTCGCCGTCGCTGAAGTGCGCGATCGCGACGAGCTGCTGCTTGGGGCGTCGCTCCGACAACCGGCGCGAACCGGGTAGGACTTCGAGTCGGACCAGTTTGGGAGCCGCCGGTGCCGCAGTGGCAGGTGGCTTCTGATTGCCCGTCGTTAGTGGAATGGGCGGTGAAAATGATGGCCGACAGCCTCCATCGATCCACGCGCGCAGGATTTGATACTCGGGGTCCGTGCGACGGAATCTCGTTCCGCCCTGATGAGGCAACTCACCGAGTCCCTTCTTGAGGATCAGACTCTCATCGGCCACGGTCGGATTCGTGCGGCGGCCGAAGTCTTCGCGAGTCAGCGTCATGAAGTCGAGCGCTGGATCAAAACCTCGCAAGCTGAGCCGAAACCCGTTCTTCCCCTGCGGCGAACCGTGACAGGCTCCCTGATTGCAGCCCGCCGACACACCTATCATCTCATCCTCATTGGGAATCGAACACCCTTCCGTCGTTACGGCTTCCCAGCGATTCATACACTTTTTCGTCAATGTTTTCGGACAAGGCACGGACAGAACCATCGGCCATCAAGAAGTGAGCGATCCCACGATGCATGCTGATGGCACAGTCGTGATCCGGGACATTGACCCAATATTTTCCTGCAAACGATGGAACGCGATTGATTCCACACACGCGAATTGATGAGAAAACCCATGGGTAATGGCTGAGTGGTGACACCGCCCACGAGGGCCATTGGTTTCCCGCCTGGCCGGGATAAGAGGCTTCACCGATCGCGAGCGTATTGCTCAACCCATCGGTCACGTCTGCAAACCGCAATGCGCTGATCCCGGAATATCTAACGGACACGAACAATCCGTCCTGATCGTCCGGGCCACGCGAGCCTCGATAGTCGGAACGGGCATATCCCAGTGCGTACGGTGGGAGTATTCCGGGGCCAACCTGCTCGGAACGCTGAGGCAAACTTGACGAGGGACATTGAAATACGGAAAGAATCGTGTCTGCTCCGCTGACGATCTTTCCGTAACGTTGAAAATGGTCGAGCGCCACCCACTGTTCTGTCAGCGGTGAGAGCAAACCGTACAGGGCGGATTGATCGAGTTGAGGGAGCAGGGAGACGGACCAACCAAACGCATCGTCCGTAGAAACACCCATCGCCGGCGGGGGAACACAGCCGTGGACATCATGGTACTGATGCAGCGCCAGCCCGAGTTGCTTCAAATTGTTGCGGCATTGCAATCGTCGCGATGCTTCGCGTGCTTGCTGCACGGCGGGCATCAGCAACGCCATCAACAATGCTATTACTGCCAGCACTGCGAGCAATTCAACAATGGTGAATCCGCGGCGTTTCATCAGTCACTTCCCATTCCGATCATGACATTAAAACCCAGCCCGTCCAATAGACTTGAAACACTGGACGGGCATCGGTGACTTTCTGCATCACGCAATGAACCACCAGTGCCTTCACACTCGTTGACGACAGTTTTTTATCACATTCACGGCCCGCCCGGCATTGGAGGATTCGGCTGACAAATCTTATGGCATGTGATGTTGGTTTCAGTTGAATCGAGCATGGGGTTAGCGCCGGAAGAGGCTTCACCATCTACTTGGCCATTTGAATAGCAAGCTATGGTGCAACTGCTGAGAACTTGCACGTACTTCTTCGTTTCCGTATCCAAGCCCGCATAGTTGTCATCCTTGGGGTCAGAGTGCCAAATGCGCCGACAAATATCAGCTTGAGTGATTGTATATTCTTTTCCCACCATGTCTCCAGCGTACATTTTCGTTGTCCAGGTACCGACTCGTTTACATCCGAACTCACAGGCACCGTTCGCGACCTGATTTGCCGTCCATCCACCAATCAGAACCGCAAATGCATAAACTCCGAGAACTAAACAGCGAAACTTGTTCATTTTCATCACGAAACTCCTGAAGGGACTATACCGAACATGCTGCGGCACACACGCCGCAACGACTTCTACCGAGTCATACCATCGTTGTGCGCCGCCGCCACCACCAAACCAACATCGCCCCAATTGCTCCAATTAGGATGGCGATGCCCAATGTGGATCGTGTCGATCTACGGCCAGCCGTTGCTTCTGGAATGGGCGGCGTCTCCATCAGCACATCCAGAGATATCCCTGCACTTCGTTCGCCGTTGGTGACAGGCCGAAGGGTGCCGTCACGCCGTGACACAAACATTTGTTTGGTACGTTCGTGGACAACGAGCGTCGCGGGCGGGAACTTAAATTCAAACTCGCTTGATGCAATACTATGATTGACTCTGACCATGGCATCTGAAACGACGGATGATTCGCTGACGCGGCCGTCTTCAAGAAATTGAATGAAGCTCCATGATTTGCAGGCGAAGCCGATATCCGCTCGCTTCTCGTAATCGATAGTCAGTTGGTGTCGCAGCGCACGCCCAATCGTAAACTCTCTCCGCATGACACGAAAGTCGGGGGTATCCGCGAGCCAAAGCGTCTCGACAACAGAATTACCGCGCTGCAGTTCCAAAGCCCAGCACGGCACTTCGTGGACTATACTGTGTCTTTCGGAAATGCTCCACGATTTTAAGTCGATGCCACCCTTAGAGACATCCAGCGGTCTGTAGGTAAGGATCAATGGTTGAATATGCCAGTCGCCACCATCAAAGATGCCGTTATCGTTCAAGAATCCACCGGCAGGGTGAATGGTCTTGCCGGGATCCGAGAACAATTCCCGCCGCTCGTTGCCATCAAAGCTCCGCTTGAAATCTTTCTGAATAAAGTCATGGGTATCCATATCCCATTGGATTCCGCTTCGACTCCAGAATACACGTTTGCCATCGCTCAGGAATCGATGCTGTATCGAGTGAGTGATGTCATGCACAGGAACTGGACCACCGTCTTTATTTCGCCCTTGCATACCTGCGGGGGTCGTCGTTTCCTCGGTCCAGTCGACAGTCACTGATCGCAACGTCCCCGAGCGGGAATTCCAAGCCGCCAGCACGGCATCTGCGCTCTTTGCAGTTTGCGCGAACGCCGCGCTGGCGGAGTACAAAGCGAACATCACTGCGAACGGCCTGATGATGGAAGCCGCATTGATTGTGTTGAGAAGTTTCATTCATCACTCTCGCATTGGACGTTGATGTCGAACGAGCCATCGCCGGTAAGATCGTGTCATTGTGTCAGACGAACGGACGGCTGAAACACGACCGGTATCGGCAAATCGAATTGCAACTCTTCTCCGACCGTGCGAATCCGGATCAGAACAGTTCCCGCAGCGCCACGATTATTCGGTACCGATTCGCCTCGACGAATTGCGATCAACCACGCGGCGTTACTCCCCGGTTCAAACGTCGATTTCGCAATCGTCACTTGGACAAAATCGGGTGCGGAGACCAACTCAACAGTGTCGATCTTGCGATCATTGCGTGTCGATAACGACACCTGTTCAACATTGACTTCAGCAGCGAGAGATTGAACGAGAGTGACGCGCTCCGGGGACCAAGCAAAGTCAGAATCGTTATTGCCGTGAACACTCACGGATGTCTCAGGAAGCAATGTCCCATCAGTGGCAACTCCCCGGAACACGATCGGAAACGAGAATCTGCCCAATGTCGTTCGGGCGTTCGCATGGATCTCAAACAGGGCTGGCGATCCGTCTATTGCTGGCTGGACGCATTCGACCTGCGCCTCGTTTGCGTCAGTTTCTGCGGCGAATGTTGAAACGCCGGGATGAACCCACGCGCGGAACTGGCTTGTGCCACCGGCCTCTACCTCCAGAGGTAAGCGTTCCACCGCAAACGGAATCCAGATGGCACCATTCAACTCGACCGACTGGCTCGAACCATCGGCGAAAGTAAACAGAATCTCAGAAGTAAATTTCCCTTGAGTCGGACTATCCATCTGAAGTTTCTGCCGCGACTGTTCAATCTCGATGGTGACTTCGCATGATTCATCAGGACGAAGTTCGAGCGACTGGGGCGACACGCTCGTACATGCGCAGTCCGTCGTAATGCGATCAACAAGTAGGCTTTTAGTACCTCGATTGGCAACACGGAAAGTATGTCGCAGCTTCGGAGTCGCCCAAACACGCCCGATGTCACGAGCAGTTTGTTCGACAAACAAGGGCTGAAGATCAATCGATAGCTCACGCCTGGGCGGGTGAGTGAACCCCATGAACTGAGTTAGGCCAAGAAAGCTGATAGCAGCAATTACTGCCAAGAAAATTGCATTAAGGGCGATTCGCCGCAGAGTGCCGAACAGTTGCAAATTCGAGAGAGACCGCGCCCCACTCGTCATGATGCTGACGGACAACAAACGGTGGGCAGGCTTTTGCGACATGCCGAAAACTCCACAATACGAAGCAAAGTGCTAGCTAGCAGACGAGATGAAGATGCGTTTCGACGAATGACGATGCAGTAACATGATTTGAAGTGCGACAGGATAGCCTCAAGAAAATCATCACCGAGCAGAAAATCATTGTTTCGTAAAGAATCCTCAAAATCGCTTCGCGTGACATGCCTCACCTCGGTTCGTGCCTGGCGAAGCTGGCTCCCGGCTCGGGGCCGATGTTCCCGTTCATCATCGTGCCGCACCGGATGGATGTCGCCGGAGGCCGTCGCGCCGGACAGTTTGCCGGAATGCTCGGGCCGAAGTACGACCCGATGCTCACCGGCGGCAACCCCAATGACGACAACTTCCGCCTCGAACATTTGCCGCTGGTGCCGAACGAGGAACCCGGCGTGATTCGGCGTCGGCTGGGACTCGTCGATCAACTCAATCAGCAGGTCGAATCCCTGCGCGACGGCTCGCTGGCGCAGTCGTTGAAGGACAACCAGATCAAGGCGCTTGATGTCGTCGGTTCGGAGGCCGTCCGTCGCGCGGTCGATCTCTCCGTGGTTGAGGCTCCCATTCGCGAGAAGTATGGCCGCAACCTGTTCGGCCAATCGGTCCTGCTCGGGCGCAGGCTGCTCCAAGCGGGAACTCGACTCGTGCAGTGCAACTGGCAGCGGACTCAGGGGAAGAACGGCTTCGCGTGGGACACTCACTGGAATAATTTTACCGCTCTGAAGGAGGAGTTGATCCCGGCCTTCGATCAGGCCTTCTATGCCTTGATGACGGATCTCGCCGCGACCGGTGAACTGGCCGAGACGCTCGTGGTCGTGGCGTCCGAGTTTGGCCGTTCGCCCAAGGTCACGCTCAAGAACGGCGGTCGCGAGCACTGGCCGGAACTTTACAACGTGCTGATGGCGGGAGCCGGAATCCAGGGCGGACAAACATACGGCCAGTCCGACAAACTGGGAGCCTATCCATCCGAGAACCCCGTCGGCCCGGCAGACTTCGTCGCCACGATCTATCACATGCTCGGGATTGATCCAACTACCGAGACGCACGACCAACAGAACCGCCCGTTCCAACTCAGCAAGGGAAGTCCGTTCCCGCTGCTAATGACCTGAGCTTGCTCAAGCGGCAACCCCCGACATTCGGCCGGGTGCGATGAAATGAGGAGACAAAAAGGTGTCAGGAACGAATGGCATTGCCGCACTTGATTAACGCGAGGTCGGCACGCAGCGGTGGGACGCACGCGCGAGGGACTGTGCTTGGAGCAGGGAGACGGCGAGGAATCTGGGGACGGAGCGAGAGGTTGGGTTTGGTGGTGAGACCGGCTTGGCTTTGCCTTCGCCCTCGGTGAGACCTTCCTTGGACTGCGCGAGCAGGCTGGGCCAAGGAGGGTCTCCTGTCTTTGACACCAACCGGTGGTCGCGAGGAAAGATCGTTTGACCTAGTGCGGCAGTCGTTGTTGCAGGGCGACGGGTTGCCGTTCGCGGACGCTCTGACGGCGGAGCAGATGCAGCAGGCGTTCGACGACGAAGGGATTTCGTTCGGTCAGAACGATCACGAGGCGACCGTGTCCGCAGCGAACACGGTCGCCCCACACCACTGGCCCTGCTCGCCGAACTCCGCGCCACGGCGCGTGCTCGACTCCTCGCTGGCCAGACAACGGGCTCTCCGCTATTCGTGTTGACGGGTGGCGGAGACACACCATTGGTCGTGAATCAGTTCCATAACACAAGGATCAACACGATTGGCGGAGAACCAGAAAACGTAAACACTCGACACCGCTCAACCCGGCCCTCAATCACGGAGTCCGACCGTGACGAGCGGCGCGTCACGACCGTGTCCCTCGCAGAATCGTCGCTCCCCTCCCATCGCTCCGTCCTTTGGCCAAGATCTCCCAGCGAGGAGGCCTCAACAGGTGCGCAGCACTCGATGTTACTCGCCCAACAACGTTCCCCGACCGCCGTGACCGAGGCCACTGACGGCCGTGCCTTGGCTGGCTCGCGACGGCCACCATAAACTCATGCAACACAAACGGCAGTGCCATTCGAGACAGATGAGGAAGCCGTACGTCATCTCACGCGAGGATTGGTTGGATCACTTCGCCATGCACGTCGGTCAGGCGGTAGTGGCGGCCCTGGAACTTGAAGGTGAGTTGTTTGTGGTTGATGCCGAGTTGGTTCAGGATCGTGGCGTTCAGGTCGTGGACGTGGACGGGGTCTCGAACGACGTTATAGCTGTAGTCGTCGGTCTCCCCGTGTGTGATGCCGGGCTTGATGCCGCCGCCCGCCATCCAGATCGTGAAGCAGCGCGGGTGATGATCGCGGCCGTAGTTGGTGGCGGTCAGGTTGCCCTGGCAGTAGACCGTGCGACCGAACTCGCCGCTCCAGACGACGAGTGTCTCGTCGAGCAATCCGCGCCGCTTGAGATCGAGAATCAGCGCCGCACACGGCTGGTCGATGTCGCGAGCCTGATTCGGCATCTGCGTCGGAAGGTTCGTGTGCTGGTCCCAGCCCATGTGGAAGAGCTGGATGAACCGCACGCCCCGCTCCGCCAATCGCCTCGCAAGCAAACAGTTCGCGGCGAACGTGCCTGGCTTCTTCGAGTCGGGGCCGTACAGATCGAACACATGCGCGGGTTCGCTGGAGACATCGGCCAACTCGGGGACGGAGGTCTGCATCCGAAAAGCCAACTCGTACTGAGCGATCCGCGTGGCGATCTCGGGATCGCCCGTCCGTGCAAGTTGAAGTTGGTTCAGCGCACGCTGATCATCGAGCATGTCGCGTCGAAAGGCCGAGTCGATCCCCGGCGGATTCGACAGATAGAGGACGGGGTCGCCACCGCTGCGCAGCTTGACTCCCTGATGGACTGACGGCAGGAAGCCGCTGCCCCACAAGCGATCGTAGAGCGGTTGGTCGTTTGGCCGTCCGGTCCCGCGCGAGACCATCGCGACGAACGCGGGAAGGTCTTTGTTTTCTGAACCGAGGCCATACGACAGCCACGCGCCGAGGCTGGGGCGTCCAGCTAGCTGCGCTCCCGTGGTGAGGAACGTGACGGCGGGATCGTGATTGATGGCTTCGGTTGATAACGACTTAATGAAGCAGAGTTCGTCGGCCACCCCCGCTAGATGCGGGAGTAACTCGCTGATCGTCGCGCCGCTTTGTCCGTGCCGTGCGAACTTGAACATCGACGGCACGACCGGAAACTTGTCCTGCCCCGCCGTCATGCCGGTCAGTCGTTGTCCCTGTCGAATCGACTCGGGCAAGTCGGTCCCGCGCCGCTGCTCTAACTGAGGCTTGTGATCGAACAATTCGAGTTGCGAGGGGGCACCCGACTGAAACAGATAGATCACCCGCTTGGCCTTCGGAGCGAAGTGACTCACGGCCGAATCGGTCTCGTCGGCCAACAGCGAGTTCAACGCCGTCAGCCCGAGAGCCCCGCCAACACCACCGAGAAAAGTTCGGCGCGGGGACGCAATATCGACGAAAGAGGCATTCACTTTGGTTCTCGCAACGGAAGTCGAGTGGGACCAGCGGCGTTTTGCAGTACTGGCACACAGCATAATCGGGTGACTTCAGGCGGCGAAGCGCCACTGGCTTTACGCGACGCCAGACGGGTCATGTGACTCCGACGATACCACACGCGGCGGAGACCGGTCGATGCAAGTGGTCTCGTCGGCGGAGCGACGAGACTACGGTACACCGTCTCCACTAAAACGGTCGCTTTTCACCGCGTGAGGTCCAGATCGCACCCCTCGCTCGCGCTTTTAGAAGTTGCGCTATTCTTGATTTCGCCCCAAGGGGGCCTCGGAGATCAGCCCAGGGCCAGCGCAGCCCAAGCGAGCGCCGCCCTGGGTTTGTTGGCGTGCGATGAACGTGCCCTAGAGGGGCACAGGAGGTTTGACAGATCGGTTCACGAGGCCGTGTGGTCTCGACCAATATTTCCCGTGCCCTTTCAGGGCACAACGTTCTGGTGTTCGGTTTC
>JAYTXB010000487.1:0-7114 GCA_043743205.1 Schlesneria sp. | reverse complement strand
TTTCTCGTCGAGGTCAACCCGCCGCTCTGTCGGTTGCTCGATTTGAACAGTACGAACGGAACGCACGTCAACGGGAAGCCGGTCACGTCGATCGAGTTGAATGATGGGGACACGATTGAGGCGGGCGACACGACGCTGCGAGTCAGCCTCGTTCTGCCAGCGGGTGCCGCCCCTCATTCGGCGTCGGAGCCTGATCGCCCTTCACAACCAATGCCGATTGCGAAACCGACGGCCTCGCAGCCATCGTCTTTTCCGCCGTCCTCGTCCTCGTCGATTGTTTCACCGCAATGGGTTGGCGACCAGACGCTTGTCCCGCGCGGCTGGACTGCGCTACGCACGGGAACACGGGGCGATGGCCAGATCGCCTCAATCGCTGGCGAGGCCGAGACCATTGCGCCGCGAGGTTTCCGGCACGAGGCGAGTGATCTCGATCCGAATCCGGTGATTGCCGTGACCTTCGCGCCGGCGACACGCCCTGCTCCGAATGCGGGGCGGGAATCGACGAAGTTCCCCGACACGGCGTCTCGACGCAGGAGCAATCTCGTTGATGACGACCACGTCAAAATCGCCGCGCGGCCTCAACCGTTCGCGGGCTATGAGATCATTGAGGAACTCGGACGCGGCGGCATGGGAGTCGTCTATCGCGCGCGGTGTCTGGCCAGCGGTTCGCTCGTGGCATTGAAGGTGGTGTTGCCTGCGGTGGCGTCGAGTCCGGATGACTTGGCGCGCTTCGTGCGTGAGGCGAGCATCGTCAAAGAGTTGAATCACCCGCATATTGTCCCGTTTCGCGATCTCGGTCACGCCGAGGGTCAGCTTTTTTTTGTGATGGATTACGTTCCGGGCGTCGATGGCCAAGTCCTATTGCGGCACCACGCGGGACCGTTGCCGGTGCTGCGTGCGATCGGGATCGCCTGTCAGTTGCTGGAGGCGCTTTCGGCCGCTCATCGCCAAGGCTATGTGCATCGCGACGTCAAGCCATCCAACCTACTCATCGAGACGCGGCCTGCTGGCGACTACGTCTGGCTGGCCGATTTTGGTTTGGCACGCGCCTATCAAGCGTCCAAGCTGAGCGGTCTGACGACGACTGGAAACATCGGCGGCACGCTGCCATATATGGCTCCCGAACAGATCACGCACTATCGCGATGTCACTCCGGCGGCGGACCAGTATTCGGCGGCAGCCACTCTGTACCACCTGCTCACGGGGCGTCACCTCTATGACTTTCCGAAGGAGGTCGCGAAGCAATTGCTCCTCGTCCTGCAAGAACCGCCGCACCCAATCCAAAATCACCGTAGCGAAATCTCGGACAAGCTCGCCGCCGTTATTCACAAGGGACTCGCCCGTGTTCCGAGTGAGCGATTTGTTGATGTCGAAACTTTTCGCGTCGCGCTCCTGAACTGCCGGTGATCGACTGGAATGCAGTGAGTGCGAGTCCCACTGAGTGACTTCTGGCAACGTCGGACTTTGGCTCACACTCGCAGGGAGGTGTGACGCACTTCGCTCGCAAATGACCGACGCTTTTTTTGGACTCTTTTTTGAGTAATTGCTCATCCAAATTGACGGCTCCTTTAACAGCTTCCTATCATGCTGCCATCAGTCGTGCCCGATGACTTCCCCGCCTGAACTGTCCCACCCAACATCACCCCGCCTTCGGGAGCCTCCCGCATGTTTTCACTCGCGACACTGCGATCGCTCACCCTGTCGCCATGCCGATCCTGCGCGGCCGCGTTGACCGGCTTGGCCCTCGCGTCTTCCGCCTCGATAGCGACGGCTCAAGAACCAGCCGCCAATTCACTCACCCCAGGGGCGCTGGCCCCCGGTGCGACGACGAACTTGGTTATCAACGGCGGCAACCTCGCGGTGACCAAGTCGTTGTGGACGAGCTTTCCTTGCGAGAGCATTCTCACGGCGGGAATCGACAAGAATGGTGAGAACCCAGCTCAAGTAACGTACACGTTGAATGTTCCCGCCGGGACACCGTGTGGAATTCATGGGCTGAGAGTCATCACCGACAAAGGCCTTTCGCCGCTGAAGTTTTTGATTGTCGATGACTTGCCGTCAGCGGCATCGGTCGGAAACAACGTCACGCGCGCAGCCGCTCAAGTCATCACGGTGCCGATTGCAGTCGATGGAACCGTGGCCGGTTTGAGTTGGCAGTATTTCAAGTTCACCGCTGCGGCGGGACAAAAAGTGTCGATTGAAGTTCTCGCGCGGAGGATTGGATCCTCACTCGACCCGATGATTCGGTTGCTCGATACCGCCGGACGCGAGTTGGCATTTAACGATGACACGCCGGGACTGAGTGGCGATGCGTCGATCATTCACACCTTCAAAGATGCGGGCGAATACACGGTCGAACTCCGCGACATCAAATACGGAACGGGAGCGTATCGCCTGCGCATCGGTGACTTCCCCGTTGCAACGGTCGCATACCCGCTCGCCGTCCAAAAGGGTGCCACTGCAAATGTGACGCTGGCTGGATTCGGGGTCGATGGCGTTGTTCCCGTTCCTGTCGCCATCCCCGCAGAGTTCACTGGCGAATGGATGCCGATCAGTGCGAAGCGTTCCAATGGTGCGAGCGGCTTCAGTTCTGTCGCGGTTGTCGCGACGCCGCAGTTTGTGGAAGTTGAGCCCAACAACGCTCCCGAACAATCCAATAGGATCGAGTTCGGTCACGATGTGAACGGGCGACTCGAACAGCCCGGTGATGTCGATCGATTCGTCTTCACTGCGAAGAAGGACCAATCGGCCACGTTCGTGGGAATCACGCGCCAACAGGGTTCGCCGACTGACCTCAACTTCAAAATCGTCAACAAGGATGGCGGACAGGTTGTCGCTGCGGAAGACACCGGGACGAGTGAAGGCTTAGTCGCGTTCATCGCTCCCGCCGACGGCGACTTCACGCTGGTCGTGGAAGATTTGAATCGTCGTGGTGGCAGCGAACACGCGTACCGCATTGCGGTGCAAACGAGTCCCGCTCCCTTCTCATTGGCGGCATCACTCGACACGTTCAACGTTCCGGCTGGAGGATCAGTCCTCGCGACGATCACGACGGTTCGTTCTCCTCACGCCGGCCCGATTGAGTTGAGTCTGCTCAATCCGCCAGCCGGTCTGACCGCCAGCCGATCTGTCATTGGAGTCGGTCGCAACGACGCTGTGATGACGATTCATGCGGCCCCCGATTTCGCGGCCGGTTCCCTGCACGGCATCACGATCGTCGGGACCGCTCGCATCGGTGACATCGACGTGGTGATCCCCGCCGAGATTGGCGGCGTCCTCAAGGCTCGCAACAACAACATGCGTTGGACGCCTTCATCGTTGAGCAAGTTGGTTGCGGCGTCATCAGCTCCCGCGCCGGGCTTTGCGTGGCGAGTCGAACCGGCCGAGATCATCTTCGGCAAAGACCTGTCGGCCAAAGCGAAACTCATCTCGACGCGAGCCGCCGGGTTTGAAGAAGCCGTGGTCGTTGCCATCACTCCTGCTCAGAACGGTCTTCCCGCAGGTGTCACAATCGCGGTAAAGAACATCGACAAGGGACAGACCGAGGCCGAGATCACGATCACCGGCAACAACCAAGCTCCGCTCGGTGACTTCACCGCAGGATTGACTGGCACACTGAAGCAAGGAGACAAGACCGCCGTTCAGGGGATGGCGTTGCGATTGAAGCTTGCCGCGACGATGACTCTGAAGCTCGATGCCGGTGCCGCAAAGATCGCCAAATCTGGCGAGTTGGTGGTGAAAGCCACCGTCGAACGCAATCCGGCGTTCACAGGCCCTGTCAACGTCACGCTGATGAACCTTCCCGCTGGCGTCACCGCCACCCCAGCCCCGGCTGTCATCGCCGCCGATCAGACGAGTATCGACATCAAACTGAACGCCACCGCCGATGCCGCCGCCGCCTCGGTCAACAATCTCACCGCCAAAGCCGACGCCATGGTGGGAGCCGCAAAAGTGGAAGCGACTTCTGTGGCGGTGACGTTGATTGTGGAGTAGAGGAAGCCAAGAGCCTTGAATCGAGTTCTTTCTGTTGAGAACTTGTCCCGTTCGAGCAACGAATAGCAATCATCCGCTGTCCCAAGATGGAGACGACGACTATGAAATTCGACCGACCAACGCCTTGGATGTTGATGGCAGCGATGGCCATTTGTGCTACGGCCTCCTTAGCGGCGGATCCGCCATCGACGATCGAAATCGGTCAGCCGGTGAGCCTCGTTCTGGAGCCTGGCAAGTTTGAATTGTCGAACAAGCGGGCTCAGCAACAGTTGTTGGTGACGGGCAAGTATTCGGCGGACGAGGTTCGAGATTTGACGGCGGCGGCGACGTTCGCTTCGTCGAATCCGGCTGCCGTGAAGATCGAAGGCTCCATCGCATTGCCCGTTGGGAATGGTGAGGCCGTCTTGACGGCAACCGTTGCCGGCCAAGCGGTTTCGGTTCCCGTTCTCGTCAAAAACTTCGAGGCCCCTGCGCCAGTGAGCTTCAAGAGTGAGACGCAGATGGCGCTGACCAAGGCTGGCTGTAACGCGGGAGCCTGTCATGGATCGCCGTCTGGCAAAGGTGGCTTTCGACTTTCGCTCCGGGCTTACGATTCGGAACTCGACATCATGACCGTCCGTTCCGAATTCTTCGGACGTCGCACCAACATCATGGAGCCTGCGGAGAGTCTGTTGTTACGAAAGCCCCTCATGGAAGTGGCACACGGCGGCGGCAAGCGACTCAAGAAGGGCGACCCTGCTCACAAGGTGTTGGAACAATGGATCGGTGAAGGACTGCGACTCGATGCCGCCACCGAACCCGATCTTGTCCGAATCGAAACGGTGCCGTCGAAGCGTGTCCTGCGCCAGTTGGGAACCCGTCAGCAGATCATGGTCTTGGGCCACTTCAGTGACGGATCGGTTCGTGATGTCACTGCTCTCACCGACTTCACGACCTCGAATGAATCGGTCGGCTCGGTCAACGTGCAAGGGTTGGTGACCAAGAACGGACGAGGTGAGACGGCGATTCTCGCTCGCTATCTCACTGGCATGTCCACGACATACCTCACGTTCCTCGAAGAGGTTCCCGGCTTCGCTTGGAACAATCCCGCCGAGCTAAACTTTGTCGATACCGCTGTGTTCGAGAAGCTCCAACAGCTTCAAATTCTGCCGTCTGAAGTCTGCACTGACGACGAGTTCCTACGCCGTGTCTCGCTAGATTTGACAGGGCGTCTTCCCTCCGCTGAAGAAGCCTCGGCTCTGATCGCCGATGCTGCCAACCCCAATCGCCGCTCGGTAGTCGTGGACCGGCTGCTCGATAGCAATGAGTTCGCGTCGTTCTGGGCACTCAAGTGGGGCGATGTTCTGCGGTCGAACAGCAAGAAGTTGAAGACAGCGGGTGTTCACAAGTTCCGCGAATGGATTTACGAGTCGGTTCGTTCCGACAAGCCGCTCGATCAGTTCGCGCGTGAGTTGCTCACGGCCAACGGCAGCGTGTTCGAGAACCCGCCCGCCAACTTCTGGCGAGCCAGCCGTGATCCCTTGGACGCGACCGAGACCACGGCACAGCTCTTTCTGGGCGTGCGCATTCAGTGCGCGAAATGTCACAACCATCCGTTCGAGCGCTGGACGCAGGACAACTACTACGGCATCGCCGCCGCGTTCGCTCGCGTAGGACGCAAGAACTCGGTCGATGCCGATGAGGAAGTCATCTTCACACAGGCTGGGGGCGAAGTCACTCAACCTCGCACCAACAAGCAAATGAAAGTTCACCTGCTGTTAAAAGGCGATGTCGAAGTCCCGGCCGATCAGGATCGTCGAGTTGTCTTTGCTCAATGGCTCACGTCGCCGGAGAACCCGTTCTTCGCCAAGAGTGTCGTCAACCGCATCTGGGGCCACCTGATGGGCCGTGGAATCGTTGAGCCTGTGGACGATTTCCGCGACTCCAACCCTCCCTCCAATGCGCGGCTGATCGAAGAGTTGTCGAGACAGTTCGCATCCAACAGCTTCAGCCAGAAGTGGGCCATCCGTACGATCTGCAACAGCCGTACATATCAACTTAGCAGCCGCAAGAACGGCTTCAACAAGGACGATGAAATCTATTGCTCGCACGCCAATACTCGGCTGTTGACTGCCGAACAGCTTCTCGACGGCATCTGTGCCGTGACGAGCGTCCCCGAGCAATTCCCTGGCGTGCCACTCGGCACGCGAGCGTGTGAATTGGCCGACCCTCCGACCGACCATTACTTCCTGAAGGTCTTTGGCCAACCGCAACGCGAGATGGCCTGCCAATGCGAGCGTTCGAGCGAATCGAACCTCTCCCAAGCCCTGCAAATGATCAACGGTCCCGTCGTCCACAACAAACTGCGAGCCGACAACGGTCGCATCGCACTGATGATTAAAGACATGAAGCCCGATGATGAAATCATCACCTCGCTGTATCTGGCTGCTCTCGCGAGACAGCCCTCCACCGAAGAGATGACTGCATCCAAGACCCACATCGCCGCTCAAACTGATCGACGGCAGGCATTGGAAGACGTCGGCTGGGCGATCCTGAACTCCAAAGAATTCCTGTTTCAACACTGATTCTGATCATTGAGTTCGACGGCTGAAACCCAAACGGGGGCACATCTCAGTAACCCCGTTGTTTTGTTTGATTCGTGTGAAAATTTCTTACGAAGACACTTACCTCAAATCGCGACGATGAACATGAAGCAGTAACAAACTTGTAGGCCGCTGCCGACGAGTAGTGCGTAGCTCAATCGCACTTACTTCTATCTGTTATATACCTCGCGCGGCGGAGAATGAGGCTCACCCCATTAGCCGGAACGCGCTAGCGTCCGGTTCTATAGACGATTGAATCCCGAACCGGACTGATCTCTCGACACCTCATTTTCCGCCGCGCGAGGTATACATTACGCGGCCAAGAATGAGACTGGGTTAAATTGTTGGAAATTGTGGCTCCCCGCCATTCGTGTTGATCATTGTGGCAAATCAGCCGCAGGGCGCTAGCCCCGGTTTGTTTTCGCTTAACCGGGGCTAGCGCCAGGGCCAGCGCGCACCCTTGGGGGTTCTTGGCGGTTTGGGGTGAGGTGCGCGCCGAGTTGAAAGTTTGTATATCCGTCTCCGTGTTGTTGTTCAAG
>JAYTXB010000486.1:0-8946 GCA_043743205.1 Schlesneria sp. | reverse complement strand
GCCGAACCGCTGAAAAACAGCGGCTACGGCCAGTACCTCCTCGACCTGATCGACTGACTTCAAGGTAGCCCTGTCGCTCCGCGACAGGTAGCGCGATGTACTCACAGCGTCATCCGCAAATCAGCCTCAACAAACTCAGACGCCCTCCTCGCGCTCGCGCTTCCTGTCGCGGAGCGACAGGGCTACCTTAAAACAGGTCTACCTTGAAACTGTTTGCTCCTACTTCTTGAGTGCCGAGATTCCAGAATGAACTCAGACCGCAGTCGTGACATTCAGTGCTTCGACCCGAAGCAGGAATACGCCGTCTGTGAGCGTCGATTGCCGCACTGGTCGCAGGCGGGAACGGTGTCCTTCCTCACGTTTCGCTTGTGGGACTCGATCCCTCAGCCGGTCCTCAATCGCTGGTTGAAAGAGCGCTGGGATTGGCTCCGCCAACACGGGATCGATCCTTACTCCGGCGACTGGCGCGGTGAGATCGAGCGATTGGACCTTCCTCAGCAGCAAGACTTCCGCGATACGGTGATGAATCGCTGGAACGACGATCTGGATGTGTGTCACGGAAGCTGCGTTCTGCGTCGTCCCGAACTGGCGAAGGTCGTTTCAGACAGCCTCGATCATTTCGACGGCGACCGCTACGAACTGACCGATTACGTGGTCATGCCCAATCACGTGCATGTGCTTGTTGCGTTCGCGGATGAGGCGGCGATGCTCAAGCAATGCACCTCGTGGAAACATTTCACGGCGACACAAATCAACAAGGCGATCGGCCGATCCGGTCCCTTCTGGCAGCAGGACGGGTTCGATCATCTCGTTCGCTCGCCCGAGGCGTTCGACTATCTCCGACGCTACATCGCCGACAACCCTCGTCGAGCCAACCTCCCCGCCGGTGCGTTCATCCACGTCAGCAAGCCGCTGTAAGGTAGCCGTCTTCAAGGTAGCCCTGTCGCTCCGCGACAGGCAGCGTGATGCACCCACAGCGCCATCCACGAATCAGCGTCAACAAACTCAGACGCCCTCCCCGCGCTCGCGCTTCCTGTCGCGGAGCGACAGGGCTACCTTAACGCCGCCGTCTGCGTGAGGCGTTCTGCCGGACGACCGAACTGTCTTCAACCGTTGATCGATGGGAACCCAATTCATGACCGATCCTTCCCAGCCCCCGAGAATGCTCAGCGCCCCGTTGCGATTGACGGCGATGACGCTGCGCGGCCTCGGCCCGTACCTCCACGGCGCACGTCTTGAGATCAAGCCGCTGACAATCCTCTGCGGCGAAAACGGCTCGGGGAAATCGACATGGATTGAGACGCTGCTTGCTCTCAAATTGACCGCGAAGAACCCGCATTTCCCAATGTCACCATTGCGCTATCCACAGGACCAAATTGAGCGATACGGGATAAACCAGACGTTACTCACGGCGGGCAGCGGTGCCCGAACTGCGGGTGAGATTCAGAACGCGATTGCCGAACTCGTTCGGCTAGATGATCGAGAGAAGTATGGTCCTCTGGGTTGCATCGGCCTTGATTTGGAAGCAAGGAGAATGCACAAGCTGCAAGGATGCGACATCAGAGAGTTCGATGCCGAGACGGCTGGGCAGAATCTGCTGTTTCGTGGTGTGATTCCATCAGACGCTAAGCTCACGCTGCGCTGGGCTTGGCCCCCCGCTCGGAATGGCTTCGAGCAATTGATTGAATTACGTCTCAATTCGGAATTTATTCGATTGAGATGCTCGCTTGACCATCACCCCGGTACAGGCGTTATCCCACAGCAGTCAGTGCCAGACAAACCGCACGGAAGAATGGAGCCACATCTCACGCTTGAATGCTCGGGCGCTTTCCTTGGCCTCGAATCAGTTGGCGGCAACAAGCCCATCGAATTGGGATTCGTGGAGTTCTTACAACCGGTGAAGAAGTCAGATTCAGACGAAATACCACCGTCGTGGAGATTTGTCGGTGTCGTTCCAAGTTTATCTCTTACCCATCCCGAGATTAGCGAAGCGGTTGTCGAACAGGCGTGTGCCAGCTTCTTGAATTTGTTTCGGCGTCTTGTTCAAGAGGCATTGCGCGGCTTCTTCCCCATCGGGGCAATTCGCAGAATTCTTGCCAAGACTACCGCAGCCTCAACGCCATACGAAAAGCGGATGGACGAAAATAACTACCCAGACTTTCATCAGGATGACATCGAGCACACGGAGCGAGGGCGACAAGAGGCAGCCGCGAAAGTTCGGCCCGAACGTCGATACGTTGGGCGGAATGGCGAACACACTCAAAGCCTTCATGCCTATTGGGCGTACAACCTGATGCGCCAGCCAACCGCTCCGCTTTGCGGGGCAATTCAAAATGAGTTTACTGAAAACGAATTTGCCCGCTTTCGTGAATATGCTCATCATCCTGATTACGTCCCCGTAACCGCCGCAGATGTCTTTCGCAAGTTAGGAGAATTTCAAATCCACGTCCTCTCCGTCGTTGGAACGGAACTTCAGGATGAATGGGAGCGGGAACAGAATGGTCCGCAACGGGATTGTGTGGCGGTCAAGGTGTTCAACACCTCTCTTCGGAGCTGCAAGCTGTTCGCGCCACCTAAGTTTCGGCCCGATTTGACCAGTGATGCTCAACTCGAAGTTCGCCTCATGATCGGTGCAACGCAGGTGGAACAGGACGAGCGATTTCAATTGCTACGTCCCGATGAAATAGAGCGAGTCAATCGACTTCTGCTCGAAACCGTTTTCGACAAAGCTGCGGATGATGATGTCAAAGAGAGTGAAAATCTGCCGGACTACGAATCCATCCCACGCAACTGCTGGCACCGCACGGGCTACCTGCTGGAAACATTCGTGTCGTACTGGATGAAGTGGCTCACCGGCGCGCCTATCAAGTACATGAAGTTCGACGACGAACCACTCGACGAATTGTGGACAAGATCAAAGGACGGCACCGCTGAGCTTGTTCCAAACGGCGGCTTGGTTCAAACGAAACGGTGTTGGCAGAAGCGAGGCTACAAGGCAGATCAAACGGATGGGCGTAGTCCAAGCCGGTTTGGGCCCTCTTGCGATCTCGCGGGGACGATTAACCTTCCCACATCCGGTCAAGAAGCAAACTGGAGCATGATGAGCACCGGCTTTCACCAGTTGGCTCCCATCGTGGTTCAGGCTGGGTTGCTACATCGGAACGAGATCATGGCGGTCGAGAACCCCGAGGCTCATCTGCATCCGTCGTTGCAGATCAAGGTGGCCGAGTTCCTGATGCATCAGGCCAACGCGGGCAAGATCATGCTGATCGAAACTCACAGCGACCTCCTCGTCCGCCGCATTCAGCGAGCCATCCGCCAAGAGGACGTACAGAGCCTCGGCAAGCCACAAGAGGCCGTGGCGATTCACTTCACGAGCCTTGTAGATGATCCGAAGGGATTCAAATATGCGACGATCGAGCAACTTGAGATCGACGAGCAAGGGCGCATTAAGAACTGGCCTGAGCACTTCATGACCGATGACCTCAAGGAAGCAAGCGAATGGCTTGAAGCGAAGTACAACAAAGGAGATGACAGCGATGTCGAATGAGTTGAAAACTACGTCACCTTCCCCAAGCGATCAGACCAAACCAAAAGTGTTCGAGAGTGTCTGCGAGTTTCGTTGGTGCTATTACCATCACTTGGGACACTCGTCGAAGACAGACCCGGTTCGAAAGAAAAGTGTTGGAAGGGAAGACCACACGCTTTTTGAAGTACCAACCAAGGCGAGGCCGGTTCTTGTTCTTGGTTACTTCCGAGTCAAGAAACACTTCGGCCAAGATTTCTGCTTGATTTGCCAACTGACTAAATCAGAAAAGTCTGACGCTGGAAAGAAGCCGAACCACATTCACCTTGGTCACGTCATCTCAAAATACGGTTCGGACTTTCCAACCTGGGTGCAGACGATTTCCGAACGATACCCAATGAAGCTGATTGAACGCGCGGAGGCTGATCTAAGCAAGGAACCGATCATTCCTTGTGAAGAAGATCGAAATGCCATCAGACGAATCGTGGAACACTATCTGTAATCGCAATCGTGAATCGTCACAAAGCTCTCGAAGCCTGACGGCAGCCGGTTCGTCAAGGTAGCCCTGTCGCTCCGCGACAGGTGGCGTGATGAACCAGCGGCGTGGTCCGCGAAGTTGCGTTGGTGAACACAGGACGGTCTTCCCGCGCTCGCGCTTCCTGTCGCGGAGCGACAGGGCTACCTTGGGGCAGGACGCATGATTCATCCTGTTGGTGTCACTCGGCGGCGGAGCTAGGCCTGATCGCACCTGAGAGCAACGAGCTACTGGTTCGGGGGCATCGGAGAAACAGTGCCGATTGGGGGCGATGTCTGGAAGATCACGGCTACTCCGGTGACATCAGAGCATTCGCACAGTACGGTTGGTTACCATGTGCCGACCAACGACAATCGCACCACAACGGTCGGCATCCGGGCTGTTGGTTGGCTCTGAACTTTCAAGCCGCTTCAAGGTAGCCCTGTCGCTCCGCGACAGGTGGCGCGATGAGGAAAGACGCTTCGAGTGCGAATGGGCGTGGGCCGGGTTCGGGCAGGTTGCAGTCGTGAAGGGGTGGTCGTCTTCTGGTCCCCTCGCCCCCGTCTTCGGGGTGAGGGGGCTGCTTCGGGCGAGAACGGTTGAAACACAGGAAAATCTCGCATTGGGTGGGGTAGCTCTGCTTGTCGAGCGTCAACGAGACGATGAGTGTGCCACTGTTTCGGAGTCCTCGGAGAAACAGTGCCGGTGCGGGGTCGCGTCTTGAAGAGGACTGCTTCTCTGAAGACTCGGAAGCCGTGGTGCGGCGCGGCTGGTTGAACGCGGTGGATTCAGGTGATCCCTGTTGTTTTCGTGGTCTTCGTGGAATCGGGGCGTACCACACTCGGTCACCTTTCAAACTGTCCCACGCCCCAACCGCTCTCCGCATCATTGAGGGGTGGCAGCATCAATCGGATGATCGAGGTGAGCCGAGTGCCGTGAGGCCCCGGTTTCTTCCTCGAAAAGTCCGGGGCCTCACGGCACCCGGCTCACCCAAGCCCGACACGGATTGATGCGCCAGTCATGAAGTCAGCAACCCAGAGCCTTGAGCCGCATCTGATCGATGGGTGAGGCGCGTGGTTTCGCGTGGCGATCGCCAGTTGTGTTGCGAGCCACCGAAAGTTGCCTGTGGCTTCGCAGAATCGCTTTCTGCGCTCGGTTCGTCAGAGCCGTTTGCGAAGACTTTGCGTGTCGCGTTGAGTCTGCTGCGCGCTGCGCCTGCCCGTCGTGAGGCCGAAGCATCTGCACAGTCAGATTACAGAGCCAATTGGAGCGGTCTCGCGGCGTCACAACAGGATCGTTCGGAACGATCAAAACAGTCATGGCTAGATCGCCGTACCACCGGCAGTCTTCCCAGAATGAACTGTTTTGGATGGAAGGCGATGCAGATTCGGCGTCACAGTCGTATGCAGTTTGACTGGCCATCATCCTCGGACAACTCGTGTACTAAAAGGACGTAAGTATCTTGCTGAATAACGGTTTGAGAGATTCAAGGCATCGTACCTTTCCCGCCGATTCATAGTTCCAGTCCCACCAAGTGTGACGGTCGCAAGACACCCGCTGAGATCGTGACACGATCTGAGAAGGGGCTTCGGTGACTGCGATGTCACTTGGTGAAACTGACGTACGTTCGACGGTCGATTCGACCGGGACGGGGCGACGGCAACCAGCCGCTTGAACTGCGACGCGCGTCGCAGGCGGCGAACGACAGCTGCCTGGAATTCCTCGGCTGACCGACGCTTGCGTTCCATGGGTCCGGACGACCCAGGTTCGAGATTTCCCAAGGGAAGGAGTTTGAGTTCTATGCGATGGATCAAGATGACTGGTGCTATGCTCGCCGCGATGGGCATGGCCAGCCTGGCTGACGCTGGGCTGTTTCACGGACACAACGGAGGTTGCGGTGCCGCTAAGGCCAACTGCAGTTCTTCGTGTGCCGCTCCCGCGTGTTGTAAACCCGTGATCGTCAAGCCTTGCTGCCCGACGGTCCACACGTATCAACGACGCTGCTCGGACATCAAGCCGCCATGCTGCGATAGCTGCTGTGCTCCGGCGAGTTGCTGTGCTCCAGCGAATCGTTGTGGCAACGGTAACGGTGGTTGTGGCAATGGTGGTAACGGCTGTGCTCCAGCCTGTGCCGCTCCTGCCGCCAACTGTGCTCCCGCTTGTGCCGCTCCCGCCGCGAATTGCGGCCCCGGTGCTGGTGGTTGTGCTCCTGCTTGTGCAGCTCCTGCTGCCAACTGTGCCCCTGCCTGTGCGGCTCCTGCTGCCAACTGCGGTCCAGCCGCGAACTGCGGACCTTACGCTGGTGCTGGCTGTGCAGCTCCTGCTGCGAACTGCGGCCCAGCCGCCAATTGCGGACCTAACGCTGGTGCTGGCTGTGCAGCTCCCGCTGCCAACTGTACTCCAGCCTGTGCCGCTCCCGCATCGAACTGCTGTGCGACCTCCAGCTGTGGTTCGAAGAGCTGCCTGACCGGTCTCCGTGGCCTGTTCGGCAAGCACTGCAAGTCCTCGTGTGGTTCAACCTGCGGTTCGACCTGTGCACCAGGGTGTGCGGCTCCCGCCACCAACTGTGGTCCAGCCGCCGCCAGTTGCGCCGCTCCTTGTGCAACCAAGTGCTGCAACGCCAATCCCTGCGAGATCGCTCAGTTGATCTACGAATCGCAGACGGCTTGCTACGCTCGTCAACGTCGGGCTGCGATTCGCAAGCTCGGCAACCGATATGATTGCATCTGCAATCCAGAGATCATGACCGCGTTCGTCTACGCCCTGAATGACGCTGATGAACGAGTTCGCCGCGAAGCTGCCGACGAAATCGGCGATCAAGTTCGCAAGAACTGCTGCTGCTGCCCAGAAGTGGTTGCCGCTCTGACCTGTGCCTTGGGTGATTGCGACAGGGGTGTGGTTCGCCAATCCGAACAGGCTCTCCGCCTGTGCGGTTACGAAGTGGTCAAGGGTTGCTGCGACAAGGGTTGCACGACCGCTTGCAACAGCACCGGCTGCAACAGCGGCTGTGCCCCAACCGCTCCAGCGATGATGCAAGGTCACGAACCAGCCGCTCCGGCTCCGGTTCCACCAGAAGAGAAGAAGGCTGCCAGCCGCAAGGGCCACCTGTCCACGCTGCTCGGTCTCTTGGACTGATCGCTCGGACAGAATGCTGACGAACTCAGTTAATCGGCTGAATGAGTCAGTGAAATCAACAGCCCGCAAGGACTGGACTGCTACAACGAACAGCGGCCCTCGGATCACTCCGAGGGCCGTTTTCGTTTGCATGTTGCCGCTCGAACTTAGAAACTCCCGGCCGCAGTTCCAACGGTCGCGAGCCAACTGCGGGACACACAGGACTCTCATTCTTTCGACGGATCGAACTCATCATGCCGCGCACCAAAGTCGTTCAAATTCTCCGCGAGGTTCCACCTGGCACTGAAGTCGATGTGCGAGGTTGGGTCCGCACCAAACGTGAGTCCAAGCAAGACTTCGCATTTCTAGAAATCAACGACGGCAGTTGCCTCGCCAACGTGCAAGTCGTGGTGGACGCGAACGTCCCCGACTACGCCTCGCTCATCAAACAGATTCACACGGGCGCGAGCGTCGCGATCATTGGCGAGGTCAAAGAATCGCTCGGCAAGGGCCAGCGCGTTGAGGTTCACGCACGCAGTTTGAAGCTGCTCGGCACGGCCGACCCGGCGACTTACCCGCTGCAAAAGAAGGGACACTCGATGGAGTTCCTGCGCGAGAAGGCCCATCTCCGTCCGCGCACCAACACGTTCGGCGCGATCGCTCGCGTGAGGAACGCTCTCTGCGCCGCGATCCACTCGTTCTTCCAGTCGCGCGGGTTCCTTTACGTTCAGACGCCGATCATCACGACCAGTGACTGCGAAGGGGCAGGGCAGGTCTTCCAAGTCACCACGCTCGATCTCGCCAAGCTGCAACAGGCGAAAGGGCCGCTCGATTACAGTCACGACTTCTTCGGCAAGAAGGCGGGGCTGACGGTGAGCGGTCAACTCGAAGGTGAGATTTTTGCGACGGCCGTTGGCGACGTGTACACGTTCGGCCCGACGTTTCGCGCCGAGAACTCGAACACCACGCGACACCTCGCCGAGTTCTGGATGATCGAGCCGGAGGCCGCCTTCTTCGACATCAACGACGACATGGACCTCGCCGAGGGCTACCTGAAGGCGCTGGTCGACGCGGTCTTCGCCGAGCGCGGCGACGACATCGAGTTCCTCGGCCAGTTCGTCGACAAGGACCTCGTCAAGACGCTCGAGAACACGCGCAAGTCGGCGTTCGTGCGGCTGACCTACACCGAGGCCGTCGAGATCCTCCTGAAGTCCGGCAAGACCTTCGAGTTCCCGGTCGCCTGGGGCTCCGATCTCCAGTCGGAGCACGAGCGCTTCCTCACCGAGGAGCACTTCAAGCAGCCCGTGATCCTCACGGGATACCCGAAGGAAATCAAGTCGTTCTATATGTTCCAGAATGAGGACGACAAGACCGTGGCGGCGATGGACGTGCTGGTGCCGCGCATCGGCGAGATCATCGGCGGCTCGCAGCGTGAGCATCGCCTGCCGCGCCTCGAGGCGCGCATCACCGAGCTCGGCATGCGGCTCGAGGACTACACCTGGTACCTCGACCTGCATCGCTTCGGCGCCGTGCCGCACGCGGGCTTCGGGCTCGGGTTCGAGCGCGCCGTGATGTTCTGCACAGGCATGGTCAATATCCGCGACGTGGTGCCGTTTCCACGCGCCGTCGGCCAGGCCGCCTTCTAATTCGCGTGGTTCGTTTCAGTTCCGATTCCAGGGTTGTGGGCCGCGATTTGAAATTCGTAGCGGCTGAGCGTTGCAGGGACGAATTCAGACCCAGAATAACTTCGTTCGAATACCCCCTGGTCGGTCTCGTCCGGGGCCGCTTCGCC
>JAYTXB010000485.1:0-3464 GCA_043743205.1 Schlesneria sp. | reverse complement strand
CCGCGCAGGAATTCGAGCAGCGTCGTCTTGCCCGCTTCGTTCGGCCCGTAGATGACCTGCAACCCATCGCCGGGAAAGACGAGATCGCACTCATTGAAGTGGCCGAAGCGGTTGATGTGCAGTTGCCGAATCTTCACGTCTGGTTCACCGATCTATAAGTAATCCGCAGCGTCAGCGAGGGTGATAAGTCCGAAATACGGCGAAGAGGGATGGTAGAAAGATTGAGGGTAGGAAAATGAATCGGCGGGCACGCTGAAGCATGGTCATGCCCGAGTCTGGACTTGGCTTTCATTTTTCTACCCTCAATTTTTCTACCATGAGCCTTTCTGCCATTAGCTCTTCGCCTCTTGAATCAAATGGCTGAGTAACAGTGCCTCGGCATCGTGCAGCCAGCCGACGTGGCGGGCGGGATCGTCGAGGTTGAACGCATCATCTCCGTCACCGTCCTGCGATAACTCGGCGGCCACTTTGGCGGCGAGGTCTTTCGTCTCGGGTAGCTCCAGCAGCGACTGCGGGTCGGTGGCGAGCGTGCCGATGTCGCGCAGCAATTGGCCGATCAAGTCGTGTCGTTCGCGGAGAGCGTTGAGGTCGAGCGGTGATTGCGTGTGAAACTTGATCTTCTCGATCCACACGTCGTCGCCGAAGTCGGACGCGAGTGCCCTCAGGTTCGCGATGAGTTGCTGCCGCGAGGCGTCTTTGGCGAGCTGGCCATGCACCGCACAGCGGCCGGTAAATTCGAGTCGCACCGCCGCGAGCCGACCGTCGGCGGACGAGACAATCTCACGCAGATGGTTGCGCGTGGCGTCGAGCAGCGCGTCCTCATCGTCGTCGGGTTGCAGCGGGATCGTCTCACGGAACCAGCGGACGAGATCGGTCTCGCGAAACTCGACCTCGCGCAATTCGCCGCCGTTGCCGCGTTCATCGACCGTCACGAGCAGGCAACCTTTGGGGCCGATCTCTCTCGCGTGACGCCCCTGCGTGTTGCCCGAGTAGACGACATGAGGCCGCTCGTGCAACACCGCGAAGTCGTGGACATGCCCCAGCGCCCAGTAGTCGTAGCCCTTCGCCACAAGTTCCTCGACCGAGCAAGGTGCGTAGGCGGCGTGCTGCGAATTGCCGCCCGCGTTCGTGTGCAGCAGCCCGATGTTGAAGCAGCCTGCGACGGGAGCGGGATAGTCGGGAACGAGGTTCTCGGTAACATCACGTTTGGGGTAACTCATCCCATGCAGCGCGACCGGCAGCGTCGGGTGCTTCACGGTGTGAGGCTGCTTGTGATCGAAAAGCGTGACGTTCGCGGGCCACGGCACGTGGCGAGTCATCTCCTCGCGCGAGTCGTGATTGCCAAGAATCAGATAGACCGGAATGCCCGCCTGATCCAATCGCCGCAACTGAGCCGCCGCCGCCAGCGCCGCGTGGAAGTCTTTCACCTCGGTGTCGAACAAGTCGCCCGCGATGATCAGGAAATCGACTCGCTCTTCAATGCAGAGATCGACGACGCGATCGAACGCCTGCCGAGTGGCGATGCGCAACCGCTCGGCCGGTGCGCCGGGGTATGCCTCCAGCCCGCGCAAGGGGCTGTCGAGATGAATGTCGGCGGCATGAATGAAACGCATGGAGTGGCAGCCTGTGGACGGATTGAAACTCGACTCAGTTCAAAGCAAGCTGAATGTGGTCGCAAGCGGGACGCGACCGACAAAATTTAGAAACAGGCGAGCCGCATGCCGTAAGGCTGCGGGTTCTTGGATTCCCGATGAAACCCGCGGCCTTACGGCACGCGGCTCGCCAACTTCAGTCGGAAACACAAAGCGGCTGAAGGGGCGGGAGGTATGTGGCGTTTCGTCAACCTCCCAAGCCGCATGAATGAGTGAAATCTCATGCGGGACTCTCTGCTTCGTAGAGGATCGTCTGGCCTGAGTCGTCGGGCGGTTCGCTCTTCGCGACGCACGCGGCGATGGCGAGGTCGCCCGTGACGTTGACCACCGTGCGGCACATGTCGAGGATTCGATCGACTCCCAAGATGATGCCGATCGCCGCGCCGGGGACTCCCACGGACTGCATCACGACGACGATCAACGGGAGCGAACCACCGGGGACGCCCGCCGTGCCGACTCCCGCCAAGATCGCCATCAGGACGACCGTGAACTGCTGACTGGCGGTCAGTTCGACACCCATCACTTGCGCGAGAAACAGCACGACGACCCCTTCATAGAGAGCCGTTCCGTTTTGGTTGCCGGTCGCGCCGACGGTCAGCACGAAGTTCGAGACGCGCTGCGGCAACTTGAGTCCTTCGCGCGCGACCTTGATCGCTGTCGGCAGCGTGGCACTCGACGAAGACGTGCCAAACCCGACCAACATCGCTTCCGAAACACCGCTGAAAAACTTCCACGGCGACATGCGTGCGAAGACCATGACCACGAGCGAATAGACGACAAACAGTTGCAGCCCCAGACCCAGCAGCGCCGTGAGGACGAACCAGAACAGCGTCTTCAAGATGTCGAACCCAAGTTGCGCGGAGAGGGCAAACACGAGGCAACCCGCTCCCACGGGAGCCAACTTCATCGCGAAGCCGATCACCGCCATCGAGATCGCGTAAAGCCCTTCCAGCCAACCAACGAAGGCTTTGGTGTCACCGGGGTTCGTCGAGATCGCGATGCCGCAGACCAGCGCGAAGACCATCACGGCCAACATGCCGTTCCCCTTCGAGCTGCCATCGACGGCACCGACCATTTCTTGCAGCGGGTTCTCGGGCAGGAGATCGACGAGCGTGTCTCGCACCGGCTTGGCCTGCTTCGCCTTGTCCACTTTGTCGGAGGCACCGCGCGCGTATTGCTCGAGCAACTTCTGGCGCTGTGCCTCACCGATGGAGTGCCCCGGCTTCAGGCCGTTCACCAGTCCGACACCGATCAACACGGCGGCGGTCGAAAGGATCGCGGTGAAGCCGAGTGTCTTCAGTCCCATTCGTCCGAGCTTCTTGAGATCACCGATCTCAACGACCGCGAGCGACAGCGCCGAGAAGACCATCGGCACGACAACCATGAACATCAGTCGCAGGAAAACTTTTCCAACCGGCTCGGCCCAATAGATGATCGTGTCGAGCCAATCGAAGACGCCGTTCGAGTCCCCATCGCCCGTTGCTCCTTTGTCACAGGCACCGATGGAATGGGCGATCAGTCCCAGCACCACGCCGACGATCAGGCCAATCAGAATCTTGGTGTGGAGCGGTAGCCCGCGCGGTGTGGCTTGGGCGGGGAGAGCTTCGGTCATGGACAACTCGCAATTTTGGATGAGGGCAAATGAGACGGCACTCGTGACGTGAGGCTTGTCTCGCGCACTCTATCCTCAGTCAGGCGTCGTTGCATCCAAGGTGGCTCGCGCGGGGAAGGCTTCGCCGTTTTGCAGGGCTTCGATCCGACGGCCGACACACGCGGGGCCACCGAGTTCGTAGTCGCGACAAATCTGCGGTC
>JAYTXB010000484.1:0-1481 GCA_043743205.1 Schlesneria sp. | reverse complement strand
TGGTGGTAGTTGTACCACCATTCGCGGGGCGAAGGAGCAACGCCATGTCCCGTCGAACTTCTATTCCGGCCTACACGCTTCACCGAGCGTCAGGCCAAGCCCGCGTTCGCATCCACGGTCTGGATGTGTATCTCGGCCTCCACGGTTCGGCGGAAAGCCACGAGCGCTATGCCAGGCTGATCTCCGAGCGAGCGGCAGCATCGCCGCAAATTGAGAGCAAAACGTCCTCCGTTTTGATCGCCAACCCCGATCTAAAGGTTGCCGAGTTGGTCCTCCGATTCTACCTGCAAGCGAAGCAGGACTACGGTGAGAAAGACAAGGAAACCTACGGTGTTCGCGATGCTCTGCGACCGGTGAATCAACTCTATGGTTCCACACGGGTACGCGACTTCGGCCCGAAGGCACTGAAGGTCGTTCGACAGCACATGATCGAAGTTCAAGACCTTTGTCGCACGGAGATCAATCGCCGAGTCAGTCGTATTCGGCGAGCTTTCAAATGGGCCGAATCCGAAGAACTGATTTCCGGCGGGCAGTTCCACTCACTTCAAACGGTCAGTGGTCTTCGCGGCGGGCGCACCGAGGCACGCGAATCGGCACCCGTGAGGCCGGTCGATCAGGATACGGTGGCAGGCCACACTGCCATTCGTGGCTCCGCCGGTGGCCGCGATGATTCGCCTACAACAGTTGACGGGGATGCGGCAGGGAGAAGTCTGCATCATGCGGCCGATGGACATTGATCGCTCGGGCGAGGTGTGGATGTACGAGCCGTCCACGCACAAGACGGCGCATTTGGGAAATGAAAAACAGGTGCCGCTGGGGCCGCTAGCACAGCACGTGATCCGGCCGTTTCTCGATCGCGCCCCTGAAGCCTTCCTCTTTTCGCCGATCGAAGCCGAAGCTTGGCGAAATGAACGGCGAGCCGTGGTCCGGAACCCCAACCGCAAGACCAAGATTTACCCGAGTGAATTGAAGGCGAGGTTACTTCGGAAGCAGGCTCGCACGCCCAAGGTGTCAGTGCGATCGAAGCGGGAACGCTACGACTCAGATTCGTATCGTCGCGCCATCACATACGGGATTCAGAAGGCGCGCAAGGCCGGTGTCGAAATAGCCGGTTGGCATCCCCACCGTTTGCGACACAGTTGCGGTACCGAGGTCCGTAAGAAATATGGAATTGAAGCCGCTCAGGTCATGCTGGGCCACACGACGGCGAACGTCACTGAAATTTACGCCGAGCGCAATTTGAAGCTGGCAGTCAGTGTCGCCAAAGAGATTGGCTGAATTCCAGGCGGCCTACTCGATTGCAACTGCGTTTGATTGGCGGTTGTGATCGAGTAGGGTCTTTGAACGAGTCTCCGAAGATCGGCCGTGGCGTCGATGTTTCTTCGGCAACTCGAATCAGTCCCGTGTCTGCCGTGGTTGCATTTCGTGATGATCGAGAAACAAAAACTTCGCTGTCTATTGGTCGGTCTTCGGATCGGACA
>JAYTXB010000483.1:0-3099 GCA_043743205.1 Schlesneria sp. | reverse complement strand
AAGTCTTTGCAGGACTGGGCGTGAACATTGTGCGTGTCCCAGCCTCCCTGATTCGGCTTGTCCATCATGCGCGTCCAGTTGATCCGAACGAGCGACACTCCCGCTTCAACCATGCGCCGCGCGAGCAGTACGCTCTGTGCATAACGAGATCGACCATAGCGGTCTCGAACAGAGTCGGGTTCCTGTGTGAGATCGAACGCTCGACGAGCAGTCGAACCGCCGAGCAACCCCAAGGCTTGCTGTGACTCATCGTCGTAACGCTTCTCAGGCGATCTCAACGATTCCTCCGGCAACTTCCGATTGAATTGAATCAACAACTCGCGTCGCCGGTCAAACCGCGCGGTACTCAGATCATCGGGGAAAGCGAGGTCCGGAATTTTGAACTGCGGTGAACTCGGATCGCAGTGAATCAACCAGGGATCAAACCGGCGGCCGAGGAACCCCGCATCTTGGCCGGGCCAAGGGAAGTTGCCATCGTTCCAAACGTGTTCGGGGAGCGCGATCGCCGCAGGGAGACCGTTCCGCGAGCCACGCAGCTTGCACACGATACTGTCGGCGCAAGGCCACAAATTGGGGGCCTTCGCGGTGACACTTTCTGCGTTAAGCGGCACGTGCGGTACGCCGGTCAGCATGGCATAGCCACTCGACGAATGGGCGTTGTCCCCCGTCGTGACTGCGCGCAGTACGGCGATCTTGTCGGTGAGCAACGCCGTACGCGGCATCAACTCTCCGACCGTCAGGCCACTCGTGCGCGTGGTGATCGGCTGAAACGGGCCACGCACTTCGAGCGGTGCTTGCGGCTTCGGATCCCACGTCTCGTGCTGAGCGGGACCGCCGTTGAGCCAGAACAGAATCACCGACTTTGCTCGTCCAAACGCAGTTCCCGAACCGACGGGATTCGCGCCGCGAACGACCTCGTTTCCAGAGGCCACTCGCGCCGCGATCAAATTGGAAAGTGCGAGACCACCCACACCGAGGCCGCTCGTATGCAGCAACTCGCGCCGCGTGACAGCGGCTGTTGGCTCATTGGGACGATTGGGAATTGCCGACATTTCTCCGTCTCCCCACTTCTTGACTTTTCGCTGGATGTCATCCCCGTACGCGTGCCGCCGCAGTCGCTTTGTCCGAGATATCTTTGCGACACCAAGCCCCATCCCACCGAATGCACTTCACCGCTTGGTAGGCTCGCAACTTGGCATCGGCGAGCGTTTCTCCCAGCGCGGTGACACCGAGAACACGGCCACCATCGTTAACGATCTGGTCTCCGACTTGAGTCGTCCCCGCATGGAAAACTTTCGTGTCGGGCACGAGCGCTGCCTCGTCGAGTCCACGCATCGGCTTGCCCTTCACGTAGTCACCCGGATAGCCCTCGGAAGCCATCACAACGCAGACGGAGGAACGCTCGTCCCACTCCAAAGGTTCGATCTCGTCGAGTTTGCCTTCCGCTGCGGCATACAGCACCTGCGCGAGATCGGACTTCAGCCGCATCAGCACGGCCTGTGTTTCTGGATCACCCAATCGGACATTGAACTCGATCACCTTCGGACCCTGATTGGTCAGCATCAACCCCGCGTAGAGACACCCGCAAAACGGGCGACCCGCTTTGATCATCTCGTGAACGGTCGGCACCAGAATCTTTTCGACAACCACATCGACCACTTCGGAGGTCATCGACGGGATCGGTGAGTACGCTCCCATCCCCCCCGTGTTCGGTCCCGTGTCGCCGTCGAACGCCGCCTTGTGATCTTGAGCCGCTTCGAGTGGCACGATCGTGGTCCCATCGACGAACGCCAGCAGGCTCGCTTCTTCACCGACAAGGAAATCTTCGATGACGATTTGTGCGCCAGCGGCCCCGAAGTCTTTATGGATCAGCATCCGCTTGATGGCGTTCCGGGCTTCGACCTTCGAGAAACAAACCACGACCCCTTTACCCGCTGCCAAGCCATCGGCCTTAATGACGAAGCGTTCGACGTTCTCCCGCTCGTCGATATAGCTGATCGCTTCGGCCGCGTTTTGAAAGGACCGGAAATCAGCCGTTGGAATTTTGGCCTTCGCCATCAACTCCTTGGCAAACCGTTTGGAACCTTCCAACTCCGCCGCCATCTTCGACGGCCCGAACACGCGCAGGCCCGCCGCTTTGAAATCATCGACAATCCCTGCGACGAGCGGAGCTTCGGGGCCGACCACAGTCAGGTCAATCTTCTCCGCGAGGGCAAATTCAATGAGCTGACGAATGTCGGTCGCTTTGATCCCGACATTCGTCACGTCGAGCCCCGTTCCCGCATTGCCTGGCGCGCAGAAGACCTGGGTCACCGAAGGAGACTGCTTGAGCTTCCACACCAGCGTGTGTTCGCGTCCACCGTTGCCAATCACGAGAATCTTCATAGCCGAGTCTGAATCCTGAAGGGGAACCATGCGTGTTCAAGGGCGGCAGACTTGCCACAGTCTTGTGCGGCACCGTCGTTGCGTCGAACGCTGCCGCTTGTAGGGCCGGTGATGATAGCAGCGACTCGCACACGTCTGTAGCTCACTCCGCCACTCTTCGCGGCGCGGCCCCGTGATCGTTGATTGCCTCCCGTCGAAGCCCGCCGCTATTATCTCGCCGCATCACATGGGATCGGCTCGACGGAATTCTCTTCGAGCCGTTTTTGGCCTGCAAAAGGAAGCGACAACGTGTTTGGAACGATGGCGATGGTTGGGGCGACGGGCGCGGTCGGTCGCATCATGCTGCAGTTGTTGGAAGAGCGACCGATGCTGGCGAAAACGTATCGGTTCCTGGCGTCGGCGCGCAGTGCCGGAACGATTCTGAAGTTCAAGGGGCAAGACTACATCGTCGAACTGCTGGAGCCATCCACGTTCCAAGGAGTCGATCTCGTCATCGCCACCACGCCCGATGAAGTGGCTGCCGAGTTCCTGCCTCACGCCGTCGCCGCTGGCTGCAAGGTGATTGACGAGTCCGGCTACTTCCGGATGCACGACGATGTGGCGCTCGTGATCCCCGAGATCAATCCGCAGGATGCCCTGAATGCGAAGGGGATCATCGCTAGCCCGAACTGTTCGACGACGCAGATGGCTCTCGCGCTGAAGCCGCTGCACGAC
>JAYTXB010000482.1:0-4682 GCA_043743205.1 Schlesneria sp. | reverse complement strand
TGATGGAGTCCTTCCAGTGCGTGTGTCGCGTCCAAGGTCGCAGCCGCTCCCACGTGTCGGCCGGTCGCTCGCGATGAAACTTCCACGGATGATGCGTGTCCCAGACGAGTCCCACTGAGGGATGGTTGACTCGCCGCATCAACTCTTCGCACGGCGGCGAAGCAGAGAAGTCGCCATGAGTTTCGAGCAGGATTTGAATTCCCGTTGGCGCGGCTGCTTCGCCCAGCGCGGTGAGTCCGTCGGCGATCTGTTTCATCGTTTCTGATCGCGCTCCGTCCCTCGCGGGCAGCGTGTCGCCGAAGACGCGGATGAACTCGCCCCCGAGTGCCGCGCAGAGATCAATGTAGCGGCGGCCGATCTCAAGTTGTTCGGCCCGTGCGGAAGAGGTCTCGTGATCGAAGCGAACCGACGAAGCCAACCCGGCCACGCGGAATCCGGCGTCCCTCAACTCGCGGCTTCGAGTGGGAAGCAAACTCCGTTGAAGAACTGGGACTCCCAATAGATCCGTCTCGCGCGCAAGCAGTCGCACTTCGACGCCGCCGTATCCGAACGCCGGCCCCTGTCGCAGTACGTCGTGCCACGTCCAGTCGGGACAGGCGAGCGTCGAGAAGCTGATCTTGAGCGGAGTGGTCATGGCCGAGGGTCGCTTTACGAAGTGAGGGACTCTCCAAGAATCGCCAATCGCGTTGACATTGGAAAAGAGACTTTCGGTCGGCGCGTTTCGGCGGGGTCGAGAGAGCCGCGCCGAATGGGAGACGATGGCTCAAGCGGAGTCGCTGGTGCTACGACAGAGGCCGATTGAAATGCCGTGTGGGCGGTGTCACGTGCTTGGTGCGAAGCTGAGTCTGCACGAACTGGAGGTACTTCGGTTCTTCGTCTTCAAACAATTCCTTGCCGCCGCTGCGAAAGGCTGCTTCGAGAACATTGGCCGCTTCGTCGAGTCGCCCCACTTCCAACAGGCACTGGCCGAGACGCAGGAAGAGGAACGGATTGGCGTCACCGTCCGGGCAGGTGGCGGCTTCGAGCAAAAACTTGGCTCCGTTGTGGAAGTCATCCTGGCAGAAGTACGAATCGCCGATCGACAACAAAATCCAAGTCGCGGCGGGCCATTGATGAGCGGGCGCGGGAAGCAGGCTCCACGCCGACTGATACTTTTCGATCGCCGTGTGAAACTGCTCGATCCCGGCGAACCGATCTCCTTCACGGCAGAGGTTGTCCACAATCTGAGCGATGTCTTGGGGAAGGTTGTTCATGGGCGATTCGATCGGTGATGCGATGGAACGAGGCTGGAGTGCCTATTGGCTATGTTCTGCGGGGCTTTCTGGTGGCTGAGTCACTCGACGGCGTGCGCGGAGTTCATCGAGTCGTTGCTTCATCACGAGTTCGTGTCCTCGTTCGACCGGTTGGTAATAGGAGGTCTCCACGCCGAGATAGTCCTGCGCCACCCAACCGTCCGTCGCGTCATGCGGGTACTCATAACCATCGCCGTGTCCGAGTCGTTTCGCCCCTTGATAATGTCGGTCGCGCAAGTGGACTGGAACTGGCAGCGTGCGCTGGTGCTTCACGTCGTCCATCGCCGCGTCAATCGCCTTGTAAGCGGCGTTCGACTTCGGCGCGAGAGCGAGATACGTGACCGCTTGAGCCAGTGGGATGCGGCATTCGGGGAGGCCGATGAATTCGGTCGCGGCAGCAGCGGCCTGAGCGAGGATCAAGCCTTGTGGGTCCGCGTTGCCGATGTCTTCCGACGCCGAGATCACGATCCGTCGCGCGAGGAACCGAGGGTCTTCACCCGCCGCCAGCATCCGCGCCATCCAGTAGATCGCCGCATCGGGGTCGCTCCCGCGAATGCTTTTGATGAGAGCACTCGCCGCGTCGTAATGCTCGTCGCCATCAGCGTCGTAGCGAATCGACTTCTTCTGAATCGACTCTTCGGCCGTCGCGAGGTCGAGTGTTTTGTGATCGTCCGCCAAGGACAGCACGCCGACTTCTAAAGCCGACAGCGCCCGCCGCGCGTCCCCATCGCAGATCATGGCGAGAAATTGAATCGCTTCGGGCGTCGCGGTGACTCGATGCTGACCGAGACCTCGCGTCGAGTCCTTGAGGGCACGTTGGAGGAGCGTTGCGATGTCCTCAACAGTGAGCGGTTGCAGCTCGAAGATTTGGCTGCGACTGAGCAGCGGTGAGATCAGTGCAAAGAACGGGTTCGCGGTTGTCGCAGCGACGAGCGCCACGACTCCCTCTTCGACATCGGGGAGCAGGACGTTCTGTTGTTGTTTGTTGAAGTGATGCAGCTCGTCGATGAACAACACTGTCCTCTGGCCACCCGACGCCACATCGTTTCGCGCCTGATCGAGGACTTCTCGCAGTTCTTTCACTCCCGCCGCCGCCGCGTTGAGCGATCGAAACGTCCGCTTCGTGTGCTTCGCAATGAGTTCCGCGAGTGAAGTCTTACCGGTCCCCGGTGGGCCGTAGAAGACTAATGAACTGACTCGGTCGGATTCGAGCAATCGCCGCAACAACTTGCCAGGTCCGAGAAAGTGCTGCTGGCCCACGAACTCATCGAGCGAGCGAGGTCTCATGCGCGCCGCCAAGGGACGCACAGCCTCGCGATGCTCCGCTTCCAGACGGTCGAACAGAGCCATGAATTTCGCGGGCCTCGCATAAACAGGGGTTGGCCTGACTCTCGATCCGAACAACAACTCATTCGTGAATCGCAGGGCCGTTCCCACGTTGCTGCGTGGGAAAGAAGAAGAAAGAAATCTCCGCCTGTGCCGGTCGAAACTGCTGTTGATGAACCCGGAAGTTCAGGGGGGAAGCCACCATTTGGGTTTGCGTCATTTGGTCCTGCCGAAGCCGGATCACAGACAGACACGCGACCAAATCGAGCAGCTCCCGTAAACCAAATTTGTAGGGTTAACGCACTCGTTCCGTATCGAACACCGCAGAGATTCCTTGGACTCATTGAATCCAGAACGGATGCTAACGTGGCCCAGAGGCACATTCAAGAAGCGGTTGCAGCGTTGGCCTTGTGTTTGAGATGCAGACGCTCAGCGGTGGTCGCCTTGTGGCGAAGCAACATGTAGCGCGTCGCAAATCATAGGTAGGGTTGTGGACGTGGCTGACTCGCCATCGAACACTTACTCCGCGACGCGCTTCCTGTCGCGGAGTGACAGGGCTACCTTGGCGGGCAGACTTCGCGAGGGTCTCACTCCCCATTGAAGCGACCTTGGGAAACGAATAGCTTCCGTGACCGTCCGTTCTCCGTTTGGCAAAGAGTTGGAAAGAGGCTCATGACACCGCGACCCTTCGTTCGTTTGCATCCCGAAGACACGATCGCCGTCGCCGCGCGGAACGTTCCCGCCGGGACGGTCTGCTCATTTGAGGGCGGCTCAGAACTGACGACGCTCGAACCGATCGACATGGGGCATAAGGTGGCGTTGCAGTCCATCGAAGCGGGACAAGCGATCAAGAAGTTTGGACAGACGATTGGCTTTGCCTCACAGTCGATTGCGGCGGGCAGTTGGATTCACGTTCACAATGTCGCGGCGGGAGACTTGAAGCTCGACTATGCGTTCTGCTCCGAAGTCCCCGCCCCGCTGAAGCCGATCACCGACCGCACGTTCCTCGGTTATCGTCGGCCCGACGGACGCGCGGCGACTCGCAATTACATCGGCATCGTCTCGACCGTGAATTGTTCGGCCACGACTTCAAAGTATGCGGCTCAACGGTTCGACAACGCACTGTTGGCGCAGTTCTCGAATGTCGATGGCGTCATCCCCCTGATTCACAAGATGGGCTGCGCGATCCAGTTTGGTGGCGAGGATCATCAGCAATTGACTCGCACGCTGGCGGGCTTCGCGAAGCATCCGAACATCGGCGCATACATCGTGATTGGCCTCGGGTGTGAGACTGGGCAGGCTTCGTTCTTGGTTGAGAACGGCGGTCTGCTGCAACTCGGCGGAACACAGCAACTCACCACGAAGAAGCCCCTGGTGATGAACATCCAAGAACAGGGTGGTGTCGCCAAGACGGTGAAGCGCGCGGTCGATGCGATCCGTGAGTTGCTCCCCGAGGTCAACAACGTGCAACGCGTTCCCATCCCGGTCTCCGAAATCATGCTCGGTCTGAACTGTGGCGGCAGTGACGGCCACAGCGGGACGACGGCCAACCCCGCACTCGGTCATTGCACTGACCTGCTCGTCGCGTGCGGAGCCACGTCAGTCTTAGCCGAGACGCCCGAAGCGGTTGGTGGTGAACATTTGCTCACACGGCGATCAGTCACACCGCAGGTCGCTCAAGCGATGCTCGACCGGATTCAGTGGTGGATCGACTACACGGCGCTGTTCGGCCAGCGTGTCGATATCAATCCCTCAGTCGGAAATAAAAAAGGGGGGCTGACCACGATTTACGAAAAGTCCCTCGGTGCCATCGCCAAGGGGGGCACAACAGCCCTGAAAGCCGTCTACAAATACGCGGAGGCCGTAACGGAGAAGGGGTTTGTTTTCATGGACACCCCCGGCTACGACCCCGCCTCTGTGACGGGGCTGATTGCAGGTGGAGCGAACGTCGTCTGCTTCACGACCGGTCGAGGAAGCTGCTTCGGTTGCAAGCCGACCCCTTCGATCAAGATCGCCACCAATACGCCGATGTATAACCGCATGGTCGATGACATGGATATCAAC
>JAYTXB010000481.1:0-5587 GCA_043743205.1 Schlesneria sp. | reverse complement strand
CTGCGATTGCAGATGGACGCTCCCGTCGCCACCGGCAACATCGCGTGGAAATGCCTGCACGTGAAGGGGGGAACGCTGCGGATGCTGAACTGCGCGGTGTCGGAAGGGAACCGCAAAGGGATGACGCCGCTGACGCTCTCGGGTGAGGGACAGGCCGTGATTCGCAATTGCCTGTTTGTCGGTGGTCGCACGGCGATTGAGATCGTGGCGAACGGCAAGCAGGACGTGACGCTCGACAACTGCATCCTGTACTCGAATTTGTGCGTCTCGGTCATCAATGATCCACAGACGAAGCAGCCCGCCAACATCGACCTGCACACGTATCAGACCGTCTATCAGGGGACTGAAGCGTTCACTTGCCCGAATCTGGTCGGAGAATTGCGGATCGATAGCATTCAATCGGCCTACAAGTGCGACTCGCTCGGACTGTCGTTTTTGGCGTCGGCGGGCAGCAACAAAGACCGCGCGTGGAAGGGAGCGAACAACTGCTACAACGTCTCCAGTTGGATCGGCTCGGCGGGGAAGAAGAATCTGACGGTGACCGATGTCAAATCATTCGGCAAGTTCTGGGGCGACGCTGACAAGGACGGCTCCAAGTTGCTGCTAGTGTTTGCGTCGGCGCGTAAGAATGGATCGTTTGCGCACGGGATGAATTCGCAGGACTGGGACATCGCTGAAAAGTCCGAACTGGCATTGGAACTCAAACGGCCTGGGATTCAACCTGCGACTGTCGGTTCGGGAGACGGCTTCAGTCGGTATCGCGAAGACTTCAACTACGGACTGTGGAAACGCGGCATCAATGCTTCTGCGCTGCTGACGCAGACCGTCAGCAAGTGACGCGACGGCGATCGGTCCCTGAGGAACAGGTCCGCAATAACTTCCCGAGCTTAAGTGGCGAGGTTAAACGCACTTTCCAGATCGGGACGGTATTGCGGACCACGTCCATTAGTAATTGGCGCATGAGGCCGTTACCTCGTTGCCAGCCAAACGCACCAACCTTTCCAATGGAATCGACAGCTGTGGACTCGGCGAACATCGAACTGGCAGCAGAACCCGCAGTGGTACGAACGGACAGCACACTTCCAAACCTGCAAATCCTGTGTGAAGACGGGCCGATCATGGCTGTCAACAAGCCGGTCGGGTTGCTGACACAGGGGGTGCCGGAAGGACAGCCGACGCTCGAAGGTCAGGTGAAGCAGTACCTGCGAGAGCGACTGGCGAAACCGGGCAATGTCTATTTGGGAGTCCCTCATCGGCTCGACCGGCCTGCGTCGGGAGTCGTGGTCTTCGCGAAAAACTCGAAGGCGGCGGCTCGACTCGCCGAGCAGTTTCGCGAACGGACCATTAGTAAGACGTATCTCGTCGTAACCGAACGCGTTCCTGCGCCGCGCAAGGACCGTCTGACCGACTGGCTGCTCAAGGATGCGGAGGCCGCGCACGCGACGGTCGTCGCGCCGGGAACAGCCGGTGCGAAAGAGGCGGTTCTTGACTACGAAGTTCTCGCGGTCAGAGACGGTCGTGCGTTGCTGGAGATTGATCTGCTGACCGGCCGGATGCACCAGATTCGCGTGCAACTTGCCTCGCGCGGCTGTCACGTTGTAGGGGATCAGCAATACGGAGCGACGCTCAGCACCGATGAGGCCGCTGTCTATGATCCGCACGTTTCCGCGATTGCGCTCCACGCCCTGCGACTCGGTCTGTATCACCCGATTCGTTATGAGCCGCTCTGGATCGAAGCCCCGCTCCCGCCGCATTGGGTGAACTACGGGTTCGGCACCTGAAGTGGTGCGCCCATCTCAGCCGTATCGCCGATCACACCGGCACCGCCCGGTGTCGGGATGTCCGACGATCTGCTAAACTTCCGGCCCAACTCTGGGAACCAGCCTCATCGGAAAGCCGTCCTGTGAAGCTTGGTTGTGGCCTCCTTCTTCGCACCTCAGACGACTCGTGAGACTTCTGCCATGTCCACCGAAGGTTCCTCCCCCGAAGATGCCCGCAAGCGCAAGTTCGCCGCCGATTGCTTCAAAAAAGCGACCGAAGCGATGGCCAAGCAGAACTGGGAATACGCTGTCGAGATGTTCGGAGTCGCGATCAAAATGGCCCCGGACAATCTGATGTACCGGCAGTCGTTGCGAGGAGTGACTCGCAAGAAATACAAGGACAACAAGTCCGGCAAGAGCATGGCGTTCCTGTCGGTCAACAGCGTCCGCTCGAAGGTCAAGAAGGCCCGCAGCGCGAAGAACTGGACTGAGATGGACCTGGCCGCCGAAGAGGGCCTGGCCATTAACCCGTGGGATGCCCATTTCAATGCCGACTTGGGCGAAGCCTGTCGCGCGCGAGGTTGTCTCGAAGTCGCCATGTTCGCCTACGAAACGGCGGTTGAGAACGCTCCTGAAAACAAGGACATGCTCATCGCACTCGCCGGTGTCTACGAGTTGCGGCGCGACTACAACAACGCCGTCAAGACGCTCGAAAAAGTGCTGAAACTCGACCCGCTGAATGGAGACATCCGCACGAAGATCACGGGACTCGGAGCGGATCAAGTCATCGACCGTGGTGGTTACGAGGGCGCTCAAAACACGAGAGATGTCCCAACGGCTCCGAAACTCGGCTACGGCGACTCGGTCAAGGACGGTGCGAAGAATCCGCAGGATGTGTTGGCTCCGGGCGAGTCGATGGAGAACGATCTTCAACGAGCTATCAAAAAGGAACCGGCCAATCTGGCGAACTATCTGAAGCTGGCGGACTACTACAAACGCGAGGCCCAGTTTGAAAAGGCGATCGGAGCGTTCAAGCAGGCGCTGGATGTGAGCGGCGATCCGAACGTCCGCGAGCAAATGGAAGACATCGAAATTGAAATGGTTCGCCGCAACCTGCTGTTCGCGAAGGACGCCGCCACCAAAAACCCGAGCGATGCTGTTGCGAAGCAAAACCGCATTGACCTTGCGAAGGAACTACTCGATCAGGAAGTCGAAGTCTTCAGCCGTCGGACCGAACGCTATCCGAACGACCTGAAGCTGAAGAACGAATTGGCTCAGCGGTTCATGCAGGCGAACAAGCCCGCTCTGGCGATCCCGCTGCTGCAAGCCGCGTCGAAAGACATCCGGCTCGAAGCTCAAGTCTTGGTCAATTTGGGAATGTGCTTCCTGAAGCAAAAGCAAAATCCACTCGCCACGCGGCAGTTCAAAAAAGCGATCGAGAAACTCAACGCCAATGAGCAACCTCAACCCTTCAAGGACTGCCATTACTGGTTGGCCCGACTGGCTGAAGAGGGAAGCGATTTGACGACCGCCGAGACGCACTACTTGGAAATCCTGGGGATCGACTACTCCTACAAGGATGTCAGTGCCCGCTTGGAGAAGATTCAGGGCGAGCTGGGAAAATCGGGAAGCGGCAGCTTGGGAGACTCAGAGGAGTAGGTCGTTGCCGGATCAGGGATTGTGTAGCCGGCCGATTTCCTTGTGTTCAGCCCCAAACTCGCTAACTCGATCTTGTCCGCAGGATTTTTTTCCAAGCGAACCGCCTGACTGGCGAGCCTTTAGAACTGTGGCTATACTCCCCGCCCTCGCGCGGGTTGGCGGTTCGCACGAGGTCTGATTTCTTCCGCCAGTTTTCACTGAACAGTCTTCTGGTTGACCATTTTATGCCGAACACTGGTAGCGCCACTCGTGCCCTCCGTAAAGACGAACGTCGTCGCGTCCGCAACAAGCAGCAGCGTTCCGCGCTGCGAACGACGGTCAAGAAGGTCCGAGCTTCTGCCTCCGCTGTCCCTTCCGGAGAGAAGTCGATTGACGATGCCAAGTCGGCTTTGCAATTGGCGATTAAGAAGCTGGATCAATCGGCTTCGAAGCACTTGATCCACCGCAATAAGGCCGCGCGAGACAAGTCGCGTCTGACAAAACTCGTCAATAAGCTCTCGGCCCCGAAGCCTGCAGAAGGCGCGGTTGCCAGCTAGTCTGATGTTTGGTGACATTTCTGTGTCACTGATGCTCGAATTGAAACAACATGTGTACAGCCCGCCAACTCTCCAGTCAGCGGGCTGTATGCGTTTGTAAGACGGGCACATCCATCCGCTCTCGTGACTCAACTCTTCGCGAGAACAAAAGACAGGACAGGCGGAAACATCCCTCTTTGGCGAGCTGCGACATTGGATTGACCCCAAGTCCTGCCGGTCGCCCGAGCTGCCTGTTAGGCGAGCGGCAAGAAGAAATGTCCCTGTAGGATGGGCACTCTTGCCCGTCCCGGCTTGAAGACCGAAACCCGGACGGGCAAGAGTGCCCATCCTACATCGCGGTATGACAATTCCTGCCGCTCGCCTTAGGGGTGTGTTTCGGGGAGCGGAGACGATTCGTAGTGGATCAGGTTCATCGTTTTCCAACGTCCGCTGCGGAAGCGTAAGTAGAACACGAATCCCAACACGGTGACGTAGACCGTACACCAGACCCAACTCCAGAAGAGGCTCGGGCCGTAGAACCTCCACGTCAAGTACGTCGGCAGGACGAGTAACCCCCACGCGCAAAGGCACGTGGCGAGCATCGAGAACGTTGTGTCTCCTGCCGCTCGAACTGCCGAGCCGAATACGATCGCCATCGCATCGAAGAACGAGTACAGCGCAACGAACCGCAGCAGCACGATCACCACGCTGCGGACTTCCTCGAAGTTGCCTCCCTCCGCGCGGAAGGCATACGGCGCGAGCAAGACCTGCGGCGCGAAAACATAGACCGAACCGCATAGCACCATAATGCCCCCCGCTACGGCGAAGCCCTTGCGAGCCGACATCTCGGCAATCTCCGGACGGCCCTCGCCGATCCGCTGTCCCACGAGTGTCGAGACGGCGATTCCGACACCGATGACGGGCGTGAAAGCGAGTGTGTTGAGATTGAAGGCGATGTTCGTCGCCGCCAACTCGTGCTTGCCGATCCAGCCAATAATCATGATGAATGCCGTGAAGCCTGCTACGTCGAGAAACATCTGCAAGCCACTCGGGCCGCCGAACTTCAACAGGTCTTGCATCAATCCGCGATCGAACCGCCAGTCTCTCCAAAACCCATAGGTCTCGCGCGCATCGGCCCGAGTCAGCAACAGCACGTAGCAGACCGTGGCGTAGACGTTGGCCAAGTTCGTGGCGATTGCTGCTCCCGCCATTCCCAACCTCGGAAATGGACCCCAGCCGAAAATGAGGACCGCATCGAGTGCCGCGTTGACCAACACACTGGAGCCATTCACGAGCAGGACCATTCGTGTCTGACCGCGCCCGCTGTAGAAGCACGACAACGCCGCCGGGAGCAATGCGAACACCGCTCCCAGTGTGAGCCACGAGAAGTACTCCGTTTCCAAGGACTGCACACTGGCCTCATGCCCCACGAGTTCAAACAGCGTTTTCGAGAACCAAGCACACGGGATCAGGAGCAGCCCGCATGCCACGGCAAAATAGGCGGCCTGCCAAACCGCCGACGCGACGCGCTGCGGTTGCTTCGCTCCGTCGTATTGAGCCACGAAAGCATTCGCGTACGAAATGATTCCAAACGGCAGGCTGAGGCACGACCAGAACAAAATTCCCGCCGGCAGTGCTGCCGCGACCGCTTCC
>JAYTXB010000480.1:0-1689 GCA_043743205.1 Schlesneria sp. | reverse complement strand
GTACTGCTGGCCGGGATCGGGATCGCGCGGTTCGGTCCATGCCGAAAAGCTCCCCTTCGAGACGGCGAACGACGGAACGTTGATCGCGGGAAGACCGGTCCCTGTATCTGAACCGCGCCCTGTCCCCTCACCGTACCCGCGACCATCGCCGACTCCAGTGCCGTTGACGATCCCGTCCAGTGCTTCACCCGAATTGACGCTGAACGCATCGAGCGCCGCGTTCAGGTTGAGATCGGAAATTTCCAGCGGGGCCGCTTCATGCCCCCCTTCCATTTCCAACGAGGCTTCCAGACTGGGATCAAGGATCGTGTCACCGCCGGGATTGCCGAACTCCACTTCGACAGTGGAAAGAATGGCAACCGGCTTTCCGCTGATGGCGAACATCCCCAGCAACACGAGCAACGTGAGATGAATGGCCAGCGAAGTTGAGGCACCGTAGAGCGCCGCTCGCGTGGGCCAGTGCAAGAGGTGCATCACCCACGGGGTGTGAACACTCTCCGTTACAGTGGGCGTTGAACGCGACTCAATCCGTACACCCTTTTTGTCCGCGAGATTGATCAGCGGAGGCGGTCCCTGTTGCTTCGTCGTCTCGACCGCACGAGCCGTTCGAGCAGCGAGCCACGCCGGTTTCTTCGGAACGGCCACGACCACAGTTTCCGAGCCAAGGATCGTGGGAGCCTCTTCGGTTTCTGGTCGGACTGCGATTTTGGACAGGCTCGCCATGATCGTCTTCTCGTCGATCGACTTCCGATTCACTCACTCTCCAACGCACCTTGGATTCCAGACATCCGAAGTCTTCGGAGACTTCGGATGTCTTTCACGCCAATCGTCTCACTTTGGGCCGAGTGAGGTGTGACAGGAACTGACTGGCCGCAAAGTCTACTCAATCGACACGGTCTTTGACTGTGGCCGAATGGTCTGAATTTCATGACAGTCGTGTTGGCCATCATCGGTCGCTCGGCAAAACCGACTCCAGATATTAAGCGTGAAGCCATCGCCTCACAGATGTCCCAGCTCGGTTTTTGATGCAGACCAATCTGGCGAAGAGCCGCCACACGGAGGCTTTGGAGGCAACGAGTCGGAGAAAGAAAAGAACTTCGGCGGGCATGTCAACGGAGTTCAGGAGACTTGCGCCGAAGCACTCTTCCAATAGCACCACACTGGTGGAAACGAATTTGGCCCGATGATTCAACGGGCCACTCGACGATTCGCTCATGAGGCCGTCGGAGCCGGCTGGTCCTCACTGTTGGCCGTGACAGTGGCGGAGACGTTGGGGACTGTCGGCAACTCCAAGCTGGGTCGTGGCGACTCTGCGCGGGTCTCGACTAACGGGGCACGATTTTCGGCGAAGGAGTCGTCCTCATTGGCAAAGAGATCGTCACCGAAAGCCCGGTTACTCAGAGATCCCATCACTGGCAACTCGTCGGGCATGATCCTCTGCGTCGGTTTCTTGCGAGGCTGCAGTCCCATCCAAACGGACGATCCGATCAGTAACACTCCACAGATGAGTGCCAAGATCAGAACGGTCGAGGAATCGGTCTGGTTCGACTTCAACGAAGGAGTTGCCACGGAGCGGGCGCGACCGACGAGCAGCGGTGCCCCGCGCGCCTTTTCAAATGCCGTGTAACTCATGATCTTCAGGAAGTAGCCGACGAAGACGATCTCACCGTGAATTTCGGTTCCGATCGG
>JAYTXB010000479.1:0-1722 GCA_043743205.1 Schlesneria sp. | reverse complement strand
CGAGTGCCATGCCCGCATCCGACGGGCACCGCAGTAGGGGCAAGACCATGGCGCGAGCGGGGAGGTTCACGGGCGAGTAGACGCTGCTGGTGAAGTCGATGTGCTGGTAGACGTTTCGCTGTTCGAGGAACGGCAAAATTTGAGCGATCCAGCTCATGTGGTAGTCGGGCACCGCCTGCGGATTGGGCGGAACCGGAGGAGTTGCTTGAGTCATCATACTCACCCCGAACTGAGGGGCATTGGAGATCGGCTCCTTACTCACAATGGGACCGGTCGGGTTGGATGTTCCCGGCGGCAGGACGCCGTGCGCGTTCATGTAGTTGTTCAGCGCGAGGCCGATCTGCATGAGGTAGTTCCTGCACTGAGTCCGTCGCGCTGCTTCACGAGCCTGCTGCACAGCGGGCAAGAGCAACGCAATCAACACGGCGATGATGGCGATCACCACCAGCAGTTCGATCAGCGTGAAGCCGCGCGGTCGCTGGAAGTGAGAACGCGAAGAGGTCGCAGCGTGAGGCATAGTTGATCCTGCGAAGGGGTAGGGTGCGTGAAGTCTTCGGAACGCACCGACGAGAGGAAGACTGGTTTCAAACAGGTACGTTCCGAAGACTCCACGCACCCGACCGCTGGCGCATCGACAACTGTCGGGATTGGGTGAGCCGGGTGCCGTGAGGCCCCGGACTGTTTGCCGAAGAACCCGGGGCCTTACGGCACCCGGCTCACCTCGATCTTCGGATGGATGACGCCAGTTGTTCAGGTGCCGATCCTTAGTTAATCGCTGGGAAGAATCGACTCAGAATTCGCCGAGCATCTCGCCGTCGGCGCGATGGCAGGCGTTGCGAAGAACGGGCAGGCTCATGTTTTCGCTCAGGAAACGCACCGCACCATCACCCATCAAGGCTTGGTATCCGCCGGTGTGGTGGCTGCTCGGGCCACCGACGTAGTTGTTGCCTCCCGTGAGATTGGCCACTTGCTGCTGCATCGGGTTTGTGCCGCGTCGCAGGCTGAGGTGAGCTTGATAGCTGGCTTGCGGTGGAGCGGCTGGCCCGCCTGCGGCTCCCGGTGGACCACCCGCCGTGGTGCCGTTGTCACCGGCAGCGCCGGGCAGAGTTGCCGGAACCGCGACTGGCTCTGAGGCAGGCTCCGCCGCCTTGGCTTTGGCCTCGGCGATCCACGCTTCGATTTCGGCGCGATTGCTCCATTGAACGCCGTTTCTGAGCGAGGACTTTGTGCCCGCCATCCAACCGAGATCGGCTCCCGTTTCGGCGCGGGCTTCCATCACATAGATCGTGTTTGAACTGCCGTCGGTCACTTGCTCGTAATGGATCGCGCTGTTGAGGAACAGGACTCCATTTTGGTTCACGTCGATCGGGGCTTCGTAGTCGTTGTGGACCCCGCAATAGCTCGTCACGCCGATCCCCTTGCCGAAGACGTGGGGATCGGACGGGCAGGTCATCACGTTCATCTGTCGGGCGCGCACGCTGACGTTGGCGGGAGCGTAAACGCTCTGAGTGAAGTCGATGTGGTGGTAGACGTTCTGCTGTTCGAGATACGGCAGGATCTGAACCAGCCAACTCATGTGGGACTGAGTTGCGTCCTCTTTGCTGAGGATGGGGCCGGTCGCGTTCTGAGTCCCCGGCGGCAGCACCTCATGCCCCAGCATGTAGTTTTGCAGAGCGAGACCGATCTGCATCAGGTTGTTCTTGCACTGCGTCCGTCGTGCGG
>JAYTXB010000478.1:0-5324 GCA_043743205.1 Schlesneria sp. | reverse complement strand
GGGAGCGGCTGGGACGGTGGTGAACAACCTCGCGGCGCTGGGGGCGGGTGAACTGCATGCCATCGGCGCGGTGGGCGATGACGGGGAAGCGTTCGATCTCTGTCAGGGCTTGAACCACATTGGCTGTTCGACGGACGGGCTGTTGCGGTGTGCGGAGTTACTCACCCCGACATACCTCAAGCCTTGTGATGCGAACGTCGTTGGGTTGGCGGGCGAGCATTCGCGCTACGACACTAAGAACCGCGTGACGACTCCTCACGCCATCGTCGATCGCATCGCCATTGAACTCGAACGAGTCCTGCCGCGCGTCGATGCGCTGCTCGTGATGGACCAAGTCGAGATGCCCGACTGTGGCGTCGTCACGTCGTTGTTGCGAGACCGGCTCAGCGAATTGGCTCGTCGGTTTCCTCACGTGTTGTTCTGGGCCGACAGCCGCCGACACATTCGTCTGTTCCGTAACGTCACCATCAAGGCCAATCAGTTTGAAGCCGTGCATCGTTTGAACCCAGCCGTCGGCGAAGAGGTCTCACTCGATGAGTTGCAACGTCTCGTCCCCTCATTGAGAAACGAGCTGGCAGCACCGGTCTTCGTGACGTGTGGCGAACGCGGCATCCTCGTGAGCGACCCCGCCATGACATTGGTTCCCACGTTGAAGGTCTCCGGCCCGATCGACCCGACCGGTGCGGGAGACAGCGTTTCTGCAGGAGCGGTCCTGTCGCTCACGAGCGGCGCGACACCGGTCGAAGCGGCACTGATCGGGAACCTCGTCGCATCAATTACGATTCGCCAACTGGGAACCACCGGCTCCGCCACGCCCGATCAAGTCCGCGCCGCACTGATCGAATGGAAAGCACGTGCGTAACGATGCACTTACTGACAATTGGCGAGATCGACTTTCATCCGTGCTCCGGCCCTGCCATCCGTGCGATCACCTGTTCTGAAGGCAATCAATCGCACGGATGGCAGGGCCGGAGCACGGATGAAGAACTGATCACTGGTGTCGTTGAAGTCCTTGAAATTTAGTCCGAACTCTCACGAGTTTGGCTACCTCTCCCCGTGATTGATGCGCCGGTCCTAACGATCTTCAGACTGAGACCCGAATTGAATTGGGTGTGACCGGCACTCCGCATTTCAGCCCCAACGGGGTGCCATTCGATAGCCTAGGGCAACGCCCTAGGTTTGTTCGCGAACAGAAAACGCCAGCCCTGAAGGGGCGTAACAGGACTCGAATCATTCCAGTTTCGCCCCGGTGGGGCTAAGGACAGTCTTCTCGCACGTTTTTCCAGGGCTTCACCCTGGGCTATCGAATCGGTCCCCGTTGGGGCCAAAACCGGAATGCCGGTCACACCCGAATTGAATCGAATTCGATCCACCGAAAGGAATCACATGACCAACGTGTTGCTGCTGGGAGCCGGAACAATTGGGCGAATGATCGCCACGCTGCTTGTGCAAACGGGGGACTACGCCGTGCGCGTGGCCGACTCGGATGCGGAGTCGTTGCGGCGGCTCAAGGCGAAGGTGAATGTCGAGACGCTCGTCGTCGATGCCTCGCAAGAGGATCAGTTGCTGACGGCGATGAGCGGCCAGACGGTCGTGATCTCGGCGCTGACGTTCAGCCTGAATCTCGGTGTCGCCCGCGCGGCACTCGCGGCGGGAGCGAGCTACTTCGATCTGACCGAAGATGTCGAGACCACGGCTGCAGTGCGCGCGTTGTCCGCTTCCGCCAAGCTTGGACAAATCTTCATGCCTCAATGCGGACTGGCTCCCGGTTTCGTCGGCATCGCCGCGCATCATCTGGCTCAGAAGTTCGACTCGCTCGACTCGTTGCTGCTGCGTGTCGGCGCACTTCCTGAGTTCCCCACGAACTCGCTCAAGTACAACCTCACGTGGTCCACCGACGGCCTCATTAACGAGTACTGCAACCCGTGCGATGTCATTCATCAGGGACAGCGGCAAGAGGTCTGGCCGTTGGAAGGGTTCGAGCATCTCTCGATCGACGGCGTCGAGTACGAAGCGTTCTCGACCTCGGGGGGCCTCGGCACCTTGTGCGAGACGTTTGAAGGTCGCGTGCGCGAGCTGAACTACAAGACGATCCGCTACATGGGCCATCGCGAGCGGATGCTGTTCCTGTTGGATGAACTCCGCCTGCGCGATCGCCGCCAACTGCTGAAGGAGATTCTGGAGAACGCCGTCCCGCGCACGTTGCAGGATGTCGTCGTGATCTTCTGCACCGCGACCGGTCAGCGCGACGGCCAGATGGTCCAACTCTGGGACGCACGCAAGGTGTATCACCAAAAACATGGTGACGAAGTGTGGAGTGCAATTCAAATCACGACTGCCGCGGCGATCTGTGCCTCAGTCGATCTGCACATTCACGGGCAACTCCCCACGACCGGCTTCGTCCGACAGGAGCAAGTGGATTTTGACGCCTTCCTCGCCAACCGCTTCGGCCAACACTACGTCGGGCCGGGTGTCAGGATGAACGGACAGTAGGAAACAGCCCTTGGACTGGGGGTGTATCGTGCGCAGGGTGTGTGAAGTCTCATCAAGACGATCAAGGGTCGCATCGAAGGGTGACGGGGGGCGCACCCCTTTCGCAGTCCGTGTTTGTGATTCGCGAGTGAGACGCCTATCTTGGCGACCCACTTCTAAAGGAGGATCACGCTCATGTCTGGCAATGGCCTTATTCAAGTTACGCTTGTTGTTTCGCTGCTATTCGCCGCACAGGCCGCTCCAGCGACCGAGCCTTGGGCCGACGCGAAGTTTGCGCCTCAGGACGGTTTGGAACTGTGGCTCGACGCGAGTCGAGTCGCTGCGGCGCGCGAAGCGGCCGGGCTACCAAGGCTCAAGAGTGATGATCGGCTTTCCGTCTGGCACGATGCCTCCGGCACGGAGCGGCACGTCACGCAGGGCGATCCAAAGCAGCAGCCGAAGCTCGTGCAGGTCGGTTCGGCGGATGCAGCCTCATCGCCGCCAGACGCCAGGTGGCTCGTGAGATTCGATGGCGAGGACGACCATCTGCGCGTCCTCGGTGTGAATCGGAAGCTGACGGACATCACGCTGTTCCTCGTCGCGGCCCCGCACTCGAACTTCGGCGGCTATCGCGGCCTGTTCGCGTTCAACCAGACGAACCGCCGCGATTACGAGACCGGGTTCACGCTCGACTTGAACTCGGGCGGAACGCCGTCGCTGCAAGACCTCAACATAGAAGGACGCGGCTTTGGCGGCGCACGCAACCTGATGAAATCGGCCGTGCCGCTTGGAACGCTGCACGTCATCGAGTGCGCGGTTGACTCGAACAAGAAGCAGGTGCGACTGGCCTTCGATGGCAAGGTCGTCGGAACGCGCGAGTTCACTCCCAGCGAACTGATTGCTGACGACATCACGATCGGTGCGCGGTTCCCCACCAACGGACCGACTCCTCAAGGTGTGAAAGGCTTCCTGCACGGCGACATTGCTGAAGTGCTGCTCTTCAATCGAGTCCTCACTGCCGACGAGACCAAATCGGTGCGGACCTACCTCGACACGAAGTACGCCGCGTTGAAACAGGCTTTGCCGCGAGACCTCAAGCTGGCGGGAGCCGCTGCCAACGTCGAGCCGCTCGTCACAGTGAAGGATGTGCCGCCGATTCAGATGCTCGTGCCGGGGTTCTCCGTTTATGAGCTGCCGGTCGAACTGCCGAACCTCAACAACGTGCGCTATCGCGCCGACGGCAAGCTGTACGCCCTCGGCTACAACGGCGACATCTGGCTGCTGAGCGACTCCGATGGCGACGGCTTGGAAGAGACCGCGACGAAGTTCTTCGACAACAAGTCCAAAGTGGGCGGAGTCCCGGCGCTGCGCGGACCGATCGGTATGGCCGTGATTCCATTCGAGCATCCCGTGTTGAGTCCCGACGTGAAGGGGCCGGCTCCGTGGAAGAAGGGGATCGCCAAGCGGGACGAAGTTCATGCTGATGCCGTTGTTGAAGCCGAAAGCCAGAAAGCCCCCCTCACCCCAGCCCTCTCCCCCGCAGACGGGGGCGAGGGGACAAAGCCGGAAAAAGTGAAGCGAATCCAGTCGATGGGTGTCATCGTCGCGTCGAAGGGCAAGGTTTCGGCGATCATCGACCATGATGGTGATGGCAAAGCCGATGAGGAAAAGATCATCGCCACCGGTTGGAAGGAGATCCCTCAGAACGTCGATGCGGTCGGCGTGGCCATCGGACATCAGGGCGAGATTTACTTCGGACTCGGCACGGCGGCCTACAACAACGCCTATCTGCTCGACGAGAACGGGAAGGCTCAGTTCGACATCGAGAGTGAACGAGGCACGATCCAGCGCATCCAGCCAGACCTCTCGCGACGGGAGACGGTCTGCACCGGCGTCCGCTTCACAATCGGCATGGACTTTGACCAAGACAGTGAGCTGTTTGTCACCGATCAGGAGGGCGCGACATGGCTCCCCAACGGAAACCCTTTCGACGAATTGCTGCACATCCCGAGAACGGGCAACGAATCCCTGCGTCACTACGGCTTCCCGCCGCGTCATCCGAAACATCTCCCGAACGTGACCGACGAACCGAGTCTGTTCGACTATGGCCCACAGCATCAATCAACCTGTGGCATGGCGTTCAATCTGCCGTGGAAGAGTCGATGGTTGAGAGGCGAGAGTCGAGAGCCAGAGAAGAAGGCCGTGGAAGGATCGCGGAATTCGGACTCTCAACTGTCAACCCTCGACCATCAACCCTCCACGACCTTCGGTCCCGAGGACTGGAGTGGCAACGCTTTCGTCACGGGCCAGTCGCGCGGCAAGCTCTATCGCACCGAGTTGGCGATGTCCGCGCCGGGCGAATACATCGCCCGGAATCAGCTCATCGCCTGCCTGAGTATGTTGACCGTCGATTGCTGTCTGTCGCCGACAGGCGATCTGGTTGTGGCGTGTCACAGTGGCGGACCCGATTGGGGCACCGGGCCGACCGGCAAGGGGAAGCTGTTCGTCATTCGGTACACCGACGAAAAAGCTCCGCAACCGATCGCGACCTGGACGGCGGGACCGCAGGAGGTGCGAGTCGCCTTCGACCGGCCGCTCGATCCGGTGCATCTGAAAAACCTAACCACGCAGACGAAGATCACCTACGGCGAATTCGTCGCTGCCGGAGACCGCTTTGAAACATTGCGACCTGGCTATGAGGTCGTGCAGCGCCAGATGGCCACTCCGCGTTCCAACCTACCGGTGCATGGCGTGAGCGTCACGCCCGATCGCAGAACGCTCGTCATCGCCACCGCACCGCATCGCGCCGCCGTGCAGTACGCGATCACGCTGCCGGGGTTGGGAAGGGTTGA
>JAYTXB010000477.1:0-5182 GCA_043743205.1 Schlesneria sp. | reverse complement strand
AGTGTCGCTCGTTCGGATCAACTGGACGCGCATGATGGACAAGCCGAATCAGGGAGGCTGGGACACGCACAATGTTCACGCCCAGTCCTGCAAAGACTTTCTGATGCCGATCATGGACCAAGCGTATTCAGCCTTGATTGAAGACTTGAGCGAACGCGGCCTGCTCGATGAGACGTTGATCGTGTGGCTCGGTGAGTTCGGGCGGACTCCCAAGTTCAACGCCAACGCCGGGCGAGACCACTGGGGCAGCGTCTTCTCCGTCGCACTGGCTGGTGGCGGCGTGCGGGGCGGAGTGGTTCATGGCTCGTCGGATGCTCAAGCCGCTTTTCCACTGGAAGGGCGAGTCGAGCCACACGATCTCCTCGCCACGCTCTATCACTGCCTCGGGTATTCCGCCGAGACCGAGATTCACGACGCACTCGGCCGACCACTCCCCATCAGTCGCGGCAACGTAATCCACTCGATTTTCTGATCGGGGGCGGCAGCGCTACTGGAAGCGAAGACACTGCTCACTCAGGCGAGCGGCAAGAAGAAATGTCCCTGTAGGATGGGCACTCTTGCCCATCCCGGCTAGAAGACCGAAATCCGGACGGGCAAGAGTGCCCATCCTACATTGCGGTCTGACAGTTCCTGCCGCTCGCCTAATACGGCCGCCGCATCTTCGCAATCTCAATGACAGCGACCGTCAAGTCATTCGCCCAAAAGGCCCTTCGCCAGTCGCTTCAGCGCTTCGCTCTCGATCTGACGGACCCGTTCGCGCGTCAAACCGAGCGATTCCCCGATCTCTTTGAGGGTGCGTGGCTCGGCATCGTCGAGGCCGAATCGCATCCGCAGGATCGTCGCTTCGCGCGGGTCCATCGTGTCGAGCATCCGATAGACGTGTTTGAGATTGTCGGCCTCAACCATCTCATCTTCGGGGCCTTTCTGGCGCTCGTCGGCCACCATGTCGCTCATCGTCCAACCGCCATCGTCCTCATCCGTTTGAGGAGTCATGTTGTAGAGATGGATCGCGGTCTTCACGATGCTGAGCTTCTTCTTCGGAAGCTGCAGTTCCTTGGCGACTTCTTCCTGCGTGGGTGCCCGGCCGAGCTCGCCATCGAGCTTCGCCGTGGCTTTTCGCCATTTTGAGAGCAGTTCCACCATATAGGCCGGGATGCGGATCGTCTTCGCCGAGTTGATAAGTGATCGCTTGATCGACTGCTTGATCCAATAGCTGGCGTACGTGCTGAACCGGGTGTTCATGTCCGGATCGAAGCCCTCAACCGCTCGCAATAATCCGAGATTGCCTTCTTCGATCAAGTCCTGAATCGGCAGGCCCTTGTTCGTGTAAGCGCGAGCAATGTTGACGACCAGTCGCAGGTTTGCACGAACCATGCGATCCCGGGCGCTACCGTCGCCCGCCGTGATGCGATTCGAGAGTTCCTTCTCTTCTTCTGCGGTCAGAAGTGCCGTCTCATTAATCTCGCGGAGATATGTCTCTAGCGGAGTTTGCGAGGCGGAAGGGGCGCTGCGCAGCCGAGTGACTTTGGCCATGGAAGTATCTGTCCGTCAGGAGTCAGGTGGAATAACACGCCACCTCCTGTGGCCAATGAACGGCGGATTACCCGCCTGATGTGTTATCGGAGTTGGACACCAAAAATTCCAAACGGAGAGTGCTGTATGGCAGGAATCGATCAGAGAAACTGGGTAAACGGCGCAATAATAACGGCCCTCCGGAACGTGCCGGAGGGCCGCAAGGTTTCTCAGAACAAACAGCATCACGCCGCTTGACTCTCAGGATTCTTGAACTACGTGCGGAAGATTCTTGGCACGTAATTCATCAATTCACTCTGCCGGTTCTTCAGGAGGAACTGCGACAGACTCTACAGGAGGAGCCGTCACTTCTTCAGGCCCTCCCATGGTGAACAGCGGGCCGGAAGCGCCTTCCATCCCACCTTTGAGTTCGACGCGGGTCTTCGGGGCTGAGGCTTGGCTTTCACCCTTGGACTCGCCAGCTGCGGCGGCTGCTGCAACCGCTGCTTGAATCTCAACCGTACTACGTCGGCTAAGCCCGATCTTTCGATCATTGGAATCAATCCGCAGAATCCGGACATCCAATTCCTGGCCCACTTTGACAAACGTCTCGGGGTTCTCGACCTTTTGGTCAGACAATTCCGAAACGTGCAGCAAGCCTTCCAACTCGGGTTCGAGTTCGACGAAGACTCCAAAGTTGGTGATCTTCGTGACCTTGCCAATGACCTGCGACCCCGGTTGATACTTTTCGGGGATCGTGGTTTCCCACGGATCGCCGGCGAGTTGCTTCAGCCCGAGAGCAATTCGCTTGCGCTCCTGATCGACGGAGATGACTTGGCAACTGATCGGGTCGCCCTTTTTGAGCAACTCGTTCGCGTGCGAAATCTTGCGAGTCCAAGACATGTCGCTGACGTGCAGCAAGCCATCGACACCCTCTTCCAACTCGATGAAGGCACCGTAGTTGGTGAGGTTGCGAACGGTCCCGCTGACCGTCGCGCCGGGCGGGTACTTGGCGGCGACTTCGTCCCAAGGATTGGACTGAGCCTGCTTCATGCCCAGCGAAATCTCTTGCTTCTCTTTGTTGATGCCCAGCACAACGACATCGACTTCGTCACCCGGATTGACGAGTTCGGTCGGGTGATTGACGCGCTTCGTCCACGACATTTCGCTGATGTGGACTAGGCCTTCGATGCCGTCTTCCAACTTCACGAATGCTCCGTAGGACATCACGTTGACCACTTCGCCACGAATCTTCGTACCGACCGGGTACTTGGTTTCGACGTTGTCCCAAGGACTCGATTCCTTCTGCTTGAGACCGAGTGCGATTTTTTCCTTGTCGCGATCGACGTGGAGAATCATCACTTCGACTTCTTGGTCGATACGCACCATTTCGGTCGGATGGCTGATGCGGCCCCAGCTCATGTCAGTGATGTGTAGCAATCCGTCGATGCCGCCGAGATCAACGAACGCGCCGAAGTCGGCGATGTTCTTGACGACGCCCTTGCGAATCTGGCCTTCGACCAATTCCGCCAGCAGAGCCTTCTTCATTTGTTCGCGTTGAACTTCGATCAGTCGGCGGCGCGAAACGACGATGTTGCGGCGGGCTTCGTCGATCTTGAGGATCAGGCACTCGATGATCTTGCCACGGTAGGCATCGATGTCTTGAGGGCGTCGGATATCGACTTGGCTCGCGGGGAGGAACACGTTCACGCCGATGTTGACCAGCAGACCACCCTTGATCTTCTTGAGAACTTCGCCTTTGACGATGTCCCCTTCCTTGTGGGTGCTGATGATCTTTTCCCACTCACGAATGCGGTCGGCTTTGCGCTTCGAGAGCAGGATCAGGCCGAACTCGTCTTCGATTTCTTCGAGCAGGACGGAGATGCGTTGGCCAGCCACGGGGGGTTCGTCAGTGTCGGACCATTCGTCGAGCGGCACAATTCCTTCGCTCTTGTAACCGATGTCGATCAGGACCTCTTCGCCTTCGACCCGCACAATGATCCCTTCGAGTACCGCGTTGACGTCGTAGCCGGCGTCTCGCAGGTTGTACTCGGTGATCAGGGCTTCTTCGGCGGCTTCCGCGTCGGCCAGTGATAGCCCCAACGCCGCTTCCAGATCTGCATCGCTAACATCGAACTCCCGCAACAAATTCCGATCGACCATACTAGAACAATCCCGTCGTGAGTAAGCGGTGCCGTTCGCGCGTCTTGTCGTCCGTGAAGACGACCGCCACCGAACAGACCGTCGAACGGAGCCAGTCTTTCCGGCTCGCCGCTCTGGGTTAAAGGCCTTCCCGTCATCGTGGAAGAGGACAATCCTCTCCCGCCAGCGCTGACGAAGGGGCGGGAGTGTAACTGCGAACAGGAATTGCGGCTAGCAAACTCGGCAGGTTTTCATGGCAAACGTGCAGGCTCCGCCAGACCCGCGTTGGCCGCGAGCGAACGCACGAACTCCGTGAACTGCTGACCGCGATCGGCAAAGTTGCGGAACCAGTCGTAGCTGGCACAGCCGGGTGAGAGCAGCACGACATCACCTTCGTCCGATTGAGCGACCGCCCACTCGCAGACTTCTCGCAACGAACTTAACTCGCTCGATACCCGGCACTGGTTCCCGGACGTTTGTTCGATGAGTTCTCTCAACCGAGCCGCCGTCTGTCCCATGAGTGCGACCGCTTTGACTCGCCGCGCAATAGCCGAGGCCATCTGCGAAAGATCGACCTGTTTGTCATAGCCCCCGGCCAGCAACACGATTGGCGACGTGAACGCTTCGAGTGCCACCTCGGCCGACTCGGGCGTCGTTGCAAGTGAATCGTTGAAATATCTTCTCCCTGCGACCTCGGCGACAAACTGCAATCGGTGCGGCAGTGGCTGATAATTTTCGAGGCCCTGCTGCACCGCAGTGAGGCTCGCTCCAAACCGCATTGCCGCACATGTCGCCGCCATGGCGTTGGCCAGATTGTGGCGACCGGGAAGCTTGAGCCACTTCCCGAGCGGAACGAGTTCGTCACGATCCGATAATCGCACGCGAACTCGCTCGCCGTCGCCGGACTCCGCGAACACCCCAAACTCGCCGCGATCAGCCATTCCAAACGTGAGTCGCTCACCGCAAGTCGGCCACGCGGAAACATCGGCATCATCACCATTGAGCACCGCGACCTGAGACGCCTCCTGCCACCGCAACATCGTCTGCTTCGACCAACGGTAATGAGCCACCTCGGCGTGCCAGTCGAGATGGTTGGGACTGAAGTTCGTCACAACAGAGACGGCCGGGCTGACCTGCAGTCTTGCCAGGTCAGCGAGTTGGAAGCTGCTCAGTTCCAGCACGACGACATCGTTCTCGTCGATCTCAGCGACGTGCGGCAGCAGGCTGACGCCGATGTTCCCACCCAGCCAGCAGTGTCGAGACGAGTTCTCCTGCCCGACGTGATGGCTCAAGATGGAGTGCGTAAGTGCCGTTGTCGTCGATTTCCCATTGCTCCCTGTGACCGCCACGATCGGGGCACGGCACCACTGCCAGAACAAGTTCATTTCACTCGTCAGTGGTACGCCTGCGGCCCGCGCGATCTCCAAGCACGAATGGTCTTGCCGAATGGCCGGATTGACGACGATCAAGTCCGCACGACGAAAGTCTTCCTCGTCATGCCATCCCAGTTTGAATTCGACTGCCGCCG
>JAYTXB010000476.1:0-10510 GCA_043743205.1 Schlesneria sp. | reverse complement strand
GCTCGGTCTGCGTCTGGGCGTGCCGATGAAACAGGTTGTCGAGCGACCGTGGATCGAGCAACCGCTGCAACACCAACTGAGCATTGACCGCAATCGGTCGTTGGAGAGCGAAGCGGCGATAAATCGGATCCTTGAACAACGAAGTCGCCATGTGTGCCTTCCTTGGCTGATGAAAACCCGCGCGACAAAACCATGCTCATCCTGACCCAAACGCGAAAAACTGCAAAGATCTCGATATTGAAAGCCCTGGTCTCACGACTTCAGCGACGCCAGTGATTGATGCGCCAATCCTTAGTAAACGCCTGTCTGTTGGCCAGTGGACAGGATGGAATGCTGTTAGACCGTCCAGCTGTTTCGGTCTTGAGTTGAGTGACAGCGCGGATGTGGAGTGGCTTGAGGAGATTGAGTCGGAGACTCAATCGGTTGGTAATCCAAGGGGTTCGTCAGTGAGACGCGGCCCCGAATCCCCTAGGAGGATTGAGGAGCCATCGTGAGTACGGCAGGGACGCCGGCAAGATTTATTTTTCTTTGCCGAAAGATCCCGCCCTATGATTCGCTCTTTGTTTACGAGTGCGTCCGCGCTGCACGCCCACCAACAAATGCTTGACCTCGTTGGCAACAATCTCGCCAACTCAAATACGACCGGTTTCAAATCGCAGCGGCTGCGATTCTCGAACCAGTTCACGCAGTTGCTGACCGCGCAAAGTGCGCCGACGGAAGTGAGTGGAGGTCGGAACCCCGTTCAGATCGGCCTCGGAGTGCAAGTCGCCGCAGCTGACACCAATCTCGGTCAGGGGACGTTCGAGAACACCGGTCGCAAGCTGGACTTGGCCATTCAAAACAGCGGGTTCTTTGTCCTGAAGAACGGGCCAGAAACGTTTTACACTCGGGCTGGGTCGTTCGCAGTGGACTCATTGAACCATCTCGTCGATCCCGCGACGGGAGCGAAAGTACAACGGACGGGAGTGATCGGTGAAGGGACGCCAACATCACCCGCCTTCCAAGCGCTGGGCGTCGGAGATATTACGATCCCCAAAGGGATCACCGTTCCTGGCAACAAAACGGAGAACATCAAGTTCAAGGGGAATCTCGATTCCAATGCCAAAGAGCCGATCTCGGAGGTCCTGACGATGGGACAACCGCTCATGGAAGGCGGCTTGGGTGCCACGACATCCACTAGGCTGAACAATCTCAATCAGACAACGACTCCCTACGTTGCGGGCGACCAGATTCAGATTACGGGTACGCGCGTCGATGGCACTTCCGTCACGGCCTACTACACGGCCACCGGCACGGCAGGCGACACGGTGGGAGCGGTGCTGAATGTCATCAGTGACGCCTTTCTTTCGGCGACACCGGGAGTCGGTGCCACGGCTTCTCTCGACAGCGCGGGCCGCATCGTGCTGACCGCGAACCAAGCCGGACATGCCAGTTTAACGCTGAACCTCAAGAGCAATCCCACCGATCCAACCCCACTCAGCGGCAATACTCAGTTCACCAACTTTCAGCTCTCGGTCGATGGCAAGCCCGCCGAATCTACCACGACGGCGATCCAAATTTATGACGCTCAGTTTTCACCTCACAACGTCACCTTTAACTTTCAAAAAGTCGCATCCAATCGCTGGGACGTGACGGCCTCGCTTCAGTCTGGCGAAGGGGTCATCACCGGATTCGGCAAAGACAACAAGGTCGCGGGGCTGACTTTCAATGAGGACGGATCGTTTCTGGGGGTTGTCGGAACGAGCGTCACCGAAGTTATGGCTTCCCACAATCCCATGACCTCCGGGGGTGCCCCGGCCACAGCGGCAACACTCCTGAGCAATCTCGATCAACATTCGGGAGCGGCTTACTCGGGAAGCGACGCCGTCCGTCTCACGGGATTGGATCACGATGGAATTCCAGTTGGCCCCATCGACTTCCCCGTCGCCGGGCAGACCGTTGGCAACTTGATCACGGCGATCAACAGTGCGTTCACGGGTGCGACCGCCGCCCTGAATGCGTCGGGGGTCATTGAGTTGACGGCGAAGATTTCAGGGCAAAGCCAACTCAAACTTGAATTGACCGACCTGCCGACGAACGTCGGTGGACGAACGGATTACAGTGAGTTCAAAGAGGCCATCCGCGGTACCGATGGTGACGACAGCATTACTTTCCAGATCAGCAATCTGGCGTCGTTTGGCAATCCTCAAACGGTCTCACTCGAGTTCGGAACTTCCAACGGTTTTGACGGACTGTCGCAATTCGGCGGATTTACTTCTGCTGCCTCTACGCAACAGGATGGCTTCGCTCAAGGGACGCTTGTCGATGTCAGTGTCGAGGCGAACGGAATCGTCACCGGTCAGTTCAGCAATGGGCGTTCTGAGGCCATCGCCCAGATCGCCCTGGCGTCGTTCGCCAATGCCGAAGGACTGGATCGGAAGTCGAACAACTACTTCCAATACAACTCAAACTCCGGCGAGCCGGTGGTCACCGCTCCACAATCGGGCAGCACGGGTTCAATTCAAAGCGGCGCATTGGAGAGTTCCAATGTTGATATCGGAACCGAGTTCACTCAGTTGATCACGGCCCAACGTGGCTACCAAGTCAACGCACGCGCTTTCAGTGCTGCGAATCAGATGCTGGAAGAGACGGCGAACTTGCTCCGTTGATTGAGGCGACTCATCGAGTCGCTCTGAGTTGAATCGCAGAGAGAACCTCGACAACTTGCAAACCTAGAGGCATCGGCAGAATCAGCGTGAGTTCCCCTCTGGCAATCTCTGCCTGTCGCGCGAATCTGTTCATCCGGAAATGTCTTCGCAACCGATACGTTTGATGTCGCCGCGCTCATTTCGAGTGCGGCTAGGACTCTCACGGAAGTCGGACGATGAACGGGCTGCAGAAATTCCTTCAGCAAATTCAACAGCTCTGGATGCGACAGAGCGTCATGGGCAAGGCCGTTTACGCCGGTGCCCTGCTGGCCGTCGTGGCTGCGGTGGGAAGCGTGAGTTACTGGGTCACGAAGACCGACTACCAAACGCTTGTCTCGGGACTGCCGACTGAAGAGGCGGCCGCCATTGTCGAGAAGCTCGATGCCGACCGCACGCCTTACAAGCTGACTGCCGGAGGAACGACCATCCTCGTTGCTGCCGACAAAGTGCAAAAAACGCGGATGACTCTCGCCGTGGCTGGTCTTCCCAAAGGAGCTGGCAAAGGATTCGAGCTTTTCGACGAGATGTCGATGGGGGCGACGCCGTTCGTGCAGAACATGAACTACGTCCGCGCGATCCAAGGCGAACTGGCGCGGACCATCATGCAACTCGATCAGGTCGCTCAGGCGCGCGTGCATATCGTGCAGCCCGAGCCGACTCCGTTCGTGCGCGAGGAAAAGCCGGTCACAGCCAGCGTCGTGCTGAGAACCAAGCCGGGGGCGACCCTGAGTCGTCGAGCGACCGCCGGGATCGTGGCTCTCGTCGCCGGCAGTGTGAAGGGACTGACTCCCGACAACGTCACGGTGCTCGACTCCGAGGGCCAAGTGCTGTCAGAGAAACGCGATTCGACGCGCGGCCTCGCCTCATCCGACCAGCTCACCTATCAGCGCGATGTTGAGTCACATTTGGCGTCGAAGGCTCAAGAGCTGTTGACGCGGTTGCTGGGCCCCGGTCGCGCGGTCGTGCGCGTGACTGCCGACATGAGTTTTCGTCACGTCAAAGAGATCAGCGAGAAGTTTGATCCCGATGGCAAAGTGGTCTCGCGCGAGTCGGTCATGTCGTCGAAGACGACATCGGCGACGGGACCGCGCGGGCCGGCGGGTGCCGCCAGCAACGTTCCCCCCGGTCAAGCAACGGGAACTGCCGGGTCAGGCGGCCCGAACAAGAATGAAGAAACCATCGAAAGCGAGTACGTGGTTTCAAAGGTCAATCGCCAATCGGAAGAACAACAGGGGAACATCAATCGCCTCACCATCGCGGTGATGCTGATCCCACTGCCGATGGAGGACGGTACGCCGCCAGCCGAGACGCTTGGGATCACTCCCGAAGAAGCCAAGGAACTTGTCAAACAAGCGGTGGGTTACAAAGACGGTCGCGATCAGATTCAGGTCAGCATCGGTAAAGTCCCAGAGCCAGCCGAGCCTGCGGCCGCTCCCGGTGTGGAGGTCTTGGCGGCTCAGCAATGGTTGAACTACGCGACGAGCCTCAAGTCGTCATCACTGATCGTGGGTGGCTTAGTGCTGACGGGGATCATCGGACTGCTGCTGTTCCGTCGGCGCCCCGCGACCGTTCCAACCGTCGCGAATGCCGCACTGGTGACAGCAACGTCATCGCCCACCGTGGATGAACTCGCAGATCTGAACGCCGTCACGGCGATCGCCAAGGCTTGGGCACTAGAACCGGCCTCCATCCCCATGAACCGCGGCGCATAAGCAGCCCGCGCCAAACCGGCATGACTCCGACCGGTAGAAAATGATTCCCCAATCCGAAGTGTGAGCGAGGGAGTCGTTCAATCGACCTCGCTCACACTTCGGATTGGCGTCGGGTATAGAACTCATGCCGGTCGCGCCGTACCGAAGTCCCGTCGCTCCGCCGAGGGAAAACCACCTTGCTGCGCGGGGGGGCAGATCGGTCGTGCCAGAAGAAGAGAAGCTTAGGATCGGCGGATCAATAAGTGGCGGGATCAATCTGATGATCGAGGTGAGCCGGGTGCCGTAAGGCCCCGGATTCTTCATCAAAACGTCCGGGGCCTCACGGCACCCGGCTCACCAAATCCCGACAGTTGTTGATGCGCCGATCCTTAGTCATGGAGTGACTGAGCTACGTAGGCAAAGCGTTCCACGCCTCGAATTTCGACGTACCAAGCAATCGGTTTAGTTTCGCGATTGCCTCACGGTTTGATTTCTTCCGCCGCAGCCGAACGGCTCTTGCCGGTTGAGGATCGCTTGTCCCGTTCGGCCTTCATTTGTCCGAGCTGCGATTCTGTCTGTTGATGCCAAGTCATGTTCTCAAGTTGCCACTTGGCCAGATCGCGCAGCACGGGATCTTGGTCCGATCCTGCGACCACTCGAAATGCTTCCGACGCGGGCTTCCATTGTGACCGCTTGCGCAGACACGTCGCGGTCAGATATTTCAGCATCATGCGGTTCTCGTCCGTCGGCTGAACCTTGGCGAACGCTTTCTCGGCGGCAACGTAGTCACCAGATCGAAACAGGACTTTGCCGAGTGCAAACGGGTCAACGGCATCGTCCGGAATGGGGAACGCGTGTGGGGCGGGTGGAATCACTGCGGGAACGATTACCGGCACCGCTTTTGGTTCGAGTGGCTCAGTAACCGGATCGACAGCAGGAGCCGTTTTGGGAGGAGTGGTTCCGCTCGGAGTGGCTCGGCGCGTGACTCCTTTCGTGGCGATCTTGGTCAGTAGGTCGAGTAGTTCCTGACGCTGCTGGACCACCACGCGATCACTCTCGGTATCGACCGTTTTGGTTCCGCGTGAAACATCTTCGCGCGCGGCATCGAGCAGCTTCAGTTCGCTACGCAATTGGGTCAGTTCGTCTTCGAGACTCAACCGCGGTTCAGATTCGGGAGTACGCAACGGGAGCGGAACGGACTCCGCCAAGCGTGCGTCAGAAGTGTTCGCAGGAGGCGTCGAGGGGACGCGCAATAACTGCGGCGGCGAGACGGTCTGTTGTGCCAGTAACGTTCCGGTCAGGCCGAAGAACGCGAGAGATGCCCATCCGTGGAGTCTCATGATTTAGTGTCCGCTGTGAGAACTGTCTTTTTTAACCGGCTTCGCATCGAGTGCCGGAAGGTCTTCTACCAAGGTGTCATTTTCCGTCGGCAGCATGTACGTACCGATCGTCACGACCACGAGTTGCCGACTGTCTGTCTTCATGTCTTTGAGAGATTCATGGTTTGCGCAGGAAACGATTCGCAAGCGAGCGGCACCGACACCGCGAGACTGCAAAGCCAGCTTGACTGCGGCCGCACGGCGAAAGGACAAATCGTGCCCCTGCATCGCGTCGCGTGCCGCCTCTTCGGGAGAGCAATGCCCTTGAATCACGATGACTCGGTAATGGTGCCGGATCAGTTCCGCAATCTGATCCAAATCCTCCGACGCTGATTTGGGAATCACGTCGGAGTTCCGACCAAAACGGATCGGCTTCCCTGTGTTGGACTGAGCCTTCACCCACGGATCGGGCTCTTTCTTCGCCTTGCCTTCCACCGCAGCAGACAGCCAACGCTGTCCGTGGCTCTTCGGAAAAGTTCCCGAACCTCGCTGAGCCATCACTTGGAACACGGCAATGTCGATCGGGTCTTTGGAGTTGGGTTTCGGAACGTAGCCGAACCCCACTTTGATTGAGGCCAAAACTTTCAACATGTCATCATTCGAGGCGGTCTTCTGCTCCCCTTTGACCAGCATCAGCACGAAGAAGCTCATCAGCAAAATGACCATGTCGGCGAAGCTCACGATCCACATGGGAGCGTGACCACCACCTTCTTCATGACCACCCTTCTTACGCGGACCAGACATGCTCGTTCCTTTGGAGGAAGAAGGGGAGACGGGCAGGAGTCAGAATGAGAACCGACCTGATGATTTTGATTCCTGTCCCCTGATCCCTGACTCCTTCTGCCTCACTCCATCCTGCTCGCGGCTCGATTGTCCAAAAAGCTCAGCAAGCGCTGCTTCAACGCCGTCGGCGAATCACCAGCGGCGATCCCCAAAATTCCTTGCAGATACAACTCCTTCAGGAGCATTTCTTGATTCGCTCGAATCCCCAGTTTGTCGGCAAACGGCAGGCAGATGATATTGGCATAGAGCGACCCATACAGGGTTCCTAGCAGGGCGACCGACAGCCCGGCACCGATCGCCGCGATGTCGCCACCCATGTTTTGGAACATCACCACCTGACCGATGATCGTGGCCGTCAGTCCGTAAGCGGGAGCGTAGTTCCCCATCAATGCGAAAATTTTCTTGCCCAATCCATGCCGCTCAGCGAGAGCGTGCAGTTCGAGGCGTAAGCTCGCTTCGACATCGTGATGGTCCTGACCGTCGATCACCATCTTCAAGCCTTTGGCCAAAAACGGCTCTTTCACTTCCTCCATCCGTGCTTCCAGTGACAACAGACCGTCTTTGCGAGCCACGCCGGCAAAATCGACCAACTGCAGAATCGCCTGCGATAGCGGAGTCTCACGAATGAAGAAACACTTTCGCAGCGCACCGAAGACTTGGAGAAAGTTTCGCATCGGCATACTGATCATCGTCGCGCAGACCGACCCAATAATCACCAACAGCACACCTTCCGTGCTGTAAAAGCCCATCAAGTTGCCGTGCGTCTGGTGATACATCGCCCCGACGGTGATGCCGATCCCGAATAACAGTCCGAATACCGTCCCGAGATCCATGGTCTCTCCCCTGCGTCACGATCCAATAGCGGCTTCTGGCTCCTCTCTAGTCGAACTGTTTCGGAGTGACTTGCAGGCTGGGACCCACCCGGTCGCTCATTCGCCGCAAACTTCTGCGACCGCGACGATGCTAACGGTCTTAAGGGGCATCCATGACTGCCGGCACAGGAGGCGGATCCGCCGTAAATGGCATGAGGCCGACAGGTGGGCTGGAGCCAATGCTCCCTCCTGCCTGCTGCAAGTGGATGGGGTCGGACGTTCCCAGCGCGGGCGGACCCAATGTGGCCGCCACTTGCTGGCACACGAACCTCTGATAGACATCGGGCGATTCCAGGACGCGATTGGCTCCCATCAGGCTTTTGGGCCATTCGAGAGTCTGTTTGTAAAAAGTCTGAGCTTGCGCGGCCGTGATCGCTTCCCGCGCATCCCACAGTCCGTCAGCGGCAGCGATCGCGACTCCTTCCGCCGGGCTGACCATCAGCAACGATAGCCCGACGCGCGGCGGTGCGTACGGGTGATACTGTGTGAGGTTGCCAAACAAGACTGCTTGAGCCTGGTACTCGCGGGCGACTCGCAACAGTTCGAGTTCATCAAACTGACCGCCGCGAAAGACATCTTGCGCTCGCGCTCCGGGATCGTCGCGCGTGGCAACCACGATGTCGAATCGTCCCGTCCGTTGGAGTTCTGCCGCGAGGTTCGCTTGCAACTCTTCGGTCGCTTTGGGGTAGGCCGTCTGATTGGCCAACGGCATCAAGACCACGCGCTGCACCGAAGTCCAGTCGAAGTTGCGAGCGACGAACTGCTGATAGGGTGCCGGTGCTGAGGCGGCGGTGGGCGGTGCTGTCACGACCGCAGCCTTGCGCGCGCAACCGCCGAAGATCAGCAGAGCCAAGCACAGAATGCCAACCGTGAACCGCATGACTCACTCCGCCCGTTCCGTCGGCAGCGCGCCGATTTCATCCGACTCGAGCAGATGCTGAAGCAGCGGAGCCATCGTTTGTAAGACGGCAGCGTTGTCTCTTTCCACGTTACGAAACTTCTCGCGCAAGCCATCAACCTCGCGCTTGAGCCGGTCGAGTTCCTCGCGCGAGACCAAGAGATCTTTCCGATGCGCACGCACTTCGCGCGCTGCCATTTGGAACTTGTCGTCACTCTCCTTCACGGCCGCCTTCAGCGTGGCGTTCTCAAACGTGACGTTCTCGACGTGTCGTTCGAGTTCACCAATCACCGACATCAGTCGGAAGGATCGTTCGCTCGCCGTCTCCCCTGGCTGCATTCCGAGATGCCTCCCCACAATCGAAGGGGGGGAATTTCGATCGAGCGGAAACGAAGGCGTCTGGACTGGCAAGGGAGGTTCTTTGACTGGCTTTCGAATGAAGTTGAGCCGGTTCGGTTCCAACGCCGTCGCTGTGGGCTGCTCCGACGGGACGAGGTCAATGTGAGTAGCCGGGGTGATGCCGCCCGCCGTGGAAACATTTCCCAGCGGAGTGACCTTGTGATTCGCGGTGGCTCCCACAGCAGTCGACTGGCGGGGCGTGACGGAAGCGGCCAAGTTGCTTTTCGAGGAGTTAATCGCAGCTGTGAAATGCCGGCGCGAAGCGGGGGGCGCAGAAGTCGTCTGAGATTTGGCACGCACGGGAGCCGCAGGAGTCGTGGAAAGTGGCAATGTGGCGGCGGCACGTGGCACTGCGTAGGGGTGAGTGAGTGTGGGGATCGCAGCCGACTGGGTCACAACGAAAGTCGGCGCGGGAGACGGCGGTACGTAATCGAACTCGTCGAACCTGGTGATCTGGCCATTCAGTGGTGAGGTCCATCCGCGCAGGAACAACGTCCCTGCCACCGCCACGCCAGCAGCCAACGTCGATAGCTCAAGTATGCTGATTTTTGAAGGACTCATCGCTCATCATCCTTTTCACCTGCTGCTCTCGCTCGATCGAAAAATGTCTCGGCGCACTCACCCTCAGCGTGACCAACTCGCCACCTCAGACTTCGCCCGCAGACGCGGTCTCCGGTTCATAAGAACACCACAATCGAATCGTTTCTCCACATGAACAGGTCACGTCGATGGCTTGGACGACATCTCCGTCACGAATGAGTTCGATCTTGGGCGCAGCCTGCTCGTGCGCGCCGAAAGCGTTTCCCTTGATCGCTCCGACCGCGCGAGTCACGTGGTTCCCGGGGACAACATTGTGAACGCCGCTCCGGACAAATTTATCAACGATGCCGCCCTGCATGGCTCGCACTACTTTCTGTCTGGTTCGACACATAGATCCGCATCTTGTTCTCAGCCGCCGCCAGCAACCGTGAGACGGTTGCTTCCGACAGTTTCAGCAGTGTTCCAATTTCTTTCAGCCGCAAATCCTCCATGTAGTACAACGTCACGACCAAACGTTCGCGCTTCTCCAACGACGTGATCGCATCCGCCAGCAAGCGTTTTTGATCTGCGTACTCAGCGCCTGAGTCGGGTTCGTCGGGCGAGTAACCCGTCGGATCGTCATTGAGTTGTTCGAGCGATTTCACCTGCGTGACCTGCATCGCATTCAATGCGTCCAAGACCTGCTCGACGCTGAGTCCTGTCGCGCTGGCCAAGTCTTCCACACTCACAGGACCATTGGCCCGTTCTTGAGCTTTGGCGACCAACGAGACACGCTGCATCACAACTTGCGGCAGCAAGCTGTTACTTCGAACCGCGTCGAAGATCGCACCCCGAATGCGCAACGTCGCGAACGACTTGAAGTCCACGCCGCGCGCCGCATCGAAGCGACCAGCCGCCTCGACTAATCCGAGCATTCCCGCCGATTCGAGGTTATCGAGATCGACTGAAGCGGGAAGTCGCACCGCGACCTTGCCCATGATGTGACGCACCAGCCACAGATGGTTCACGATCAGAGCGTCACGCGCCGTTTGCTCGGCCGTGCGCGAGTACTCCTGAAGTTTGCGGGCCGATGTAACGGGCATGTGACGCGACCATCCTTGTCATTCATCGCCGTGTCGTGGTTGGCGCGATTTGCGCTTCCGATTCGCGCAAACAGTTCGCCTCGACCGTTCACAGTGAGACGCGGTGCCGCGGACGAATGTCCGCCACAACGCAGCTGGATTCCCGAAGGAGCAGAGAGGCGGAGCATTCTGTTCAGGGG
>JAYTXB010000475.1:0-4361 GCA_043743205.1 Schlesneria sp. | reverse complement strand
AGGCCCCGGATTCTTCATCAAAACGTCCGGGGCCTCACGGCACCCGGCTCACCAAATCCCGACAGTTGTTGATGCGTCGATCCTTAGCGTCTCGCGTCCTTCGGCGTGAGCTATAAAACTGTCGCACCGCTCGTTCGAGTTCCCCCGTTTGGAGTCGCAGTATGTCTCACGCCCTCGCCTTGTGGGTTGGTCTGGCCTCGTCATGGCTGGCTGCGGATCGACCGCCGTTGGTGGAGAGTTCGCGCGGGATGGTGGTGAGTGTCTCACCCGACGCGAGCGACGCTGGGTTGGAAATTTTGAAACAGGGAGGCAACGCCGTCGATGCGACAGTCGCAGTGGCACTCGCGCTGGCGGTGACGTTTCCCGAGGCGGGCAACATCGGTGGCGGCGGCTTCATGCTGGTTTGGCCTGCGAACGAGACCGATCGACCGGTTTGCGTTGAGTACCGCGAAACCTGTCCCGCTGCGTTGAAACGCGACTCGTTCGTCCATGAGCGGCGACTGGAAGGGCATCACACGGTGGGCGTCCCCGGCACGGTGGCCGGTCTCGCGTTGGCTCATCAGAAGTATGGCAGGCTCAAGTGGAGACAACTCGTGACTCCGGCAATCCGGCTAGCCTCCGAGGGCTTTCTGATCGATCTCGCTCTGGCGTCAGCCATGAATCGGATGCTGGGTACGCCGACAGCCGATTTCCCCGAGTTCCGTCACGTGTTTGCCAAGCCAGATAGTACGGAGTGGCAGGCTGGTGACAGACTCGTTCAACGTGAATTGGCTCAGACGATGCAGGCTCTCGCTGACGATGGTCCCGAGAGTTTCTATCGCGGTCGAATTGCGGAGCAGATCGTCTCCGAGATGCAGGCCAGCGGCGGCTTCCTCACACGCGATGATCTCGCAAACTATCGAGCCAATCTGCGCAAGCCAGTCAGAACGAACTATCGCGGCTACGAGGTCTATGCCCCGCCTCCCCCGAGCGCGGGAGGAACCCAACTGATCGAGTGTCTCAACATTTTCGAACAGTTTGACGTGAAGAGTCTCGGCCCGAAGTCACCCCGTTTCGTCCACTTGCTGATCGAGTCGCTGCGACGCGCCAGTTGCGATCGAGTCCGTCACATGGGCGATCCCGACTTCACGCCGATCCCGCTCAAGCTGGTCTCGAAGGACTACGCCAAGCAACTCGCAGGAGAGATCGACCTGAATCGAGCCACGCGCAGCGAGAGCCTCGCACCTGACATCATGCTGACTGAGGAGCCGCCCTCGACGACCCACTTCTCGATCGTGGACGGTGACGGCATGGCGGTCGCCAACACGTACACGTTGCAGAACAGTTATGGCGCGCGCGTCGTCGTGAAGGGCGCGGGCTTCCTGCTGAACAACGAAATCACGGACTTCAATTGGCGACCGGGTGTGACGACAACTCGCGGGCAAGTGGGCACCGAACCGAATGTGCTGGCTCCTGGCAAGCGGATGCTCAGCTCGCAATGCCCGGCGCTCGTGGCGCACGATGGCAAACTGCTGCTGGTGACGGGCAGCCCCGGTGGGCGAACGATCCCCAGTACGGTCCTCAATGTGGTGGTCAACATCATCGACTTTGAGCTGTCCGTGCGCGCCGCCGTCGATGCTCCGCGCTGGCACCATCAATTGTTTCCGGATCGAGTCCAGTTTGAACGTCGCCCCGACCCAGACTACGCCGATCTGCTCCAGCAACTTCAACAGCAGGGACACTCCTTCAGTGACGACGTGAAGCGACTCGGTGACGGCTATCAGCGACAGGGGGACGCACACTCGATCCTGATCCGCGACGGAGTCATTCAAGGTGCCGCCGACTGGCGACGCACAGTCGGCAAAGCGGCGGGATGGTAGCGGTGACCGGCCATTCGGCGCGGAGTCAGGACTGATGGGGACGCACCATGCGAACGCGAGTCATGGAATGCCTCACATTCGTAGCTCAGTCATTCCCTGACGGAGATTCTCTGTCCAGCCAATTACGCGAGGTTTCACGTGCCACGTCCGCGACGTTACCTCGATCCGCGCAGCCTAGGGTCGGCAGCGTCGCGAAGGGCTTCGCCGACGAGATTGTAGGACGTGATCGTCACAAAGATCGCGAGGCCGGGGAAGTGGATCAGCCAAGGAGCGCGGTCCAGCGCTTGTCTTCCATCTGCCAAGATGCCGCCCCACGAGGGAGTCGGGACCGTGATCCCGAGGCCTAGGAACGACAGCGCGCTTTCCGTGAGGATCGCACCGGCGACGCCGAACGTCGCCGAGACCAATACAGGTGCGAGAGCATTCGGCAGGACATGACGAAAGATCAGGCGCAGCGGTGAGTATCCAAGGGCGCGCCCCGCGAGGACGAACTCTTGATCGACGAGTCGCAGGAATTCTCCGCGCACGAGCCGCGCGATCCCCGTCCAACCGGTTAGTCCGATCACGATCATAATGTTGAATAGGCCAGGGCCAATCATGGCCACGATGGTCAGGATCAGGAAGAACGCCGGGAAGCAGATCACGACTTCAATGATGCGCGAGACGATCAAGTCGCACAGACCTCGGAAGTACCCCGCGAGCGATCCAACTACGATCCCGATCGTCACGTAGATCGCCACCGCCACCATACCGACGGACAGGCTGACGCGCCCGCCCCAGATCATGCGGCAGAGAATGTCTCGACCGAGTTCATCGGTACCGAGCCAGTGTACGCTGCTCCAACGTGACCTTGGCACGGCGACCGATACTCCGTTGGCACGGCGATACCACGCGGGAGGCTGCGTCTTCCCGGCGAGATCGTTCTCATCGACACCGAAGGTGACGGGTGGCCAGACGACGGACTGAAACACCACCGCCGCGTTCTGCTCAAGATCGTCACTCGCGAGAACTCCGGACTTGTAGTTTGTTCGATCAACACGCGCTGGCACGGAGCCGCTCCAGACCAAGCCACACACCAATGGCAACCCGACCAAGACCGCAACGTACCAGCCAGTACCGGCTCCGTCATTGGCAGGATCACCCCAACGCCGCAGTACGCGGTTCCAGATCGGCCACGTCAGAACGAGTCCGTTCGCAACCAGAAACACGATGTCAGACCAGATCAGCGAAGTGAATACTGGCCAATGGGTGCGTGTCGTCAACGCCACGTCACGCCCGTCGAACTCGGATCGCAATTCGCGCTGCAGTATTTTGAGTTCGTTCGTCGCGATCTTCACATCCGGCTGACTCAACGCTTGTTCGAGCCGTGTACCGAGGTCTCGCAACTTGGCAGACGATTCAGGGGCCAGCTCTGTGGACATGAGCGTGATCTGCAATCGCGCCGCTTGCGCCAGTTCACCGAGTTGGGATGGAGACGACTTCGTTTGCGAGCGAACTTCGCTCAACTGACCGATCGCACCACGCAGCGTTCTCGCGGCCTCTTGGTACTCGAACCGATTGAAGCCGACGTAATAGAGTGGCCGGTCATTGGCGAGCAGCGGCGCAAAGATGCTGATTGTGACGAGATTCAAGATCAAGCACGCCGCAACGACAGCCAGCCGGCGTTTGGCAAACTCGCGCGCGATCAACTCCCACTGACTTTGTCCGCGGCCGCGTGGGGCTGCTGCTGTTTTCATCGCGATAGCCGTGTTGCCCACGTGGGGGTTTGCTGCAGGTTCTGCCACAAATACTCCTTCCGATTCAAACCGCTCTTTCAAGTCGGCGGGATGGTAGCAGAGACGATCCACGAATCGAACATCACGTGTCGAGCCGACATGGCGGCACTGAATTTGTCAGCGTCATCGGAGTGGACCAACTCGCCACAGGCTTGATACACCACACGCGAGACTCAAGAACGCTGGCAGCTCGTGTGACCGTGCCGACAGTGAAGTGGGGCGAGCAGTGGCTGATCGTCAGTGGTGAACAGCGACCGGGAGTCCGCTCGCCCGAAGTCTGGAGTTTGCATGTCACACCCAACTATCCCTCGCACGGCCATGAGTGAGATGTTTTAAGCGAGCCGTGTGCCGTGAGGCCACGGGTTTCCTGCGGCGATCAAGAACCCGCAGCCTGACGGCCTGCGGCTCGCCAGCGTCTCAGCTTTGGCCGCGTGAGGGATATTCATGAAGAACCACGGAAAGCACGGAAGCTCACGGAAGGGAAAGCGTTGAGGGACGACGCTGATTGACGATGTGCCTGTTGCGTGGAAATGCTCTCACAGATCACCTCCTCTGCCCCCGCTTTCCTTCCGTTCCGTGTTTTCCGTGGTGAATAATCCGGGCTAGCGTCCGGTTCGGAATTCAATCGTCTCTCGCTCTCGAACCGGACGCGAGCGCGTTCCGGCGAATTGAGTGAGCCTCATTCTCCGCCGCGCGGGGTATCTACCTCGCACGGCCATGAGTGAGC
>JAYTXB010000474.1:0-4154 GCA_043743205.1 Schlesneria sp. | reverse complement strand
CGGACTGCGTTGGAGTTTGGCGGAGGCCGCTGTGCGACGCAGTCCATCGAACGGATTCAGGGCCTGGCTTTTCAGGCCGACACGATCGCCGAGATATTCGGCAAACCACGGAGCCGCCTCGCTGCCGGAGACAATCAGACTGTCGAGCAGCCGACCTCGAAACGTGACTTTGTAGTACCTTAGGCAGAGTTCAAACTCTGCCACCAGTGCGTCGAAACTGGGCCGCAGCGCTTCGATGATCGCGCGGTGAACTTCGTCTTCGCCATTCAATTCGTCTTGAGAGAATACGTCCGCACGCATACTCGACGCGGTCTCCAAATCGACGGCGAGTGACTGAGACACCGCCGCATCGAACGCACTGCCACCGATCGGAAACGACTTCAGAAACAAGATTCGCGAACCCTCGGTGAACATCACGGTCGAAGTTGTTTCACCGCAGAACAGGTACGCTATGCGCGACGTGCCGGTGGTCTGACTGGCGCGGTGCAAACTTCGCAGCCACGCACACGGTTCGATGTCGATGCCGACTGGCGCGAGGCCCGCCTGTTCGAGTAATCGCAGCCGACGGTGAATGGCTTCGCGCGGCGTGGCGATCAGAATCACTTCCTGCTTGGCCACGTTGTCTTGCTTGACCTCACCGACGAGCAGATGCCGCACTTCGGCCTCGTCGATGGGATAGGGCAGACGTTCGGCCGCCTCAACTCGAATCAGCTTGGCGATCTCATCCGGGGGAAGCTGCGGTAGCCGAACGGTTTCCATGAAGAGTTCGTCGGCACACAGACAGCTCACGACCTGGCGTCCGGTGAGACGTTGATCGACGACCAGCCGACGCAGCGATTCCGCCGTCACATGGTCGGCGTCGTCGGCAGACATCCCGGTCACGTGCGGGAATTGGCACTGAGCGGCTGTCCGCAATTCGAGTCGCTCCGCCGTCCCCGCCAACTGTACGACGGTGGTCGAACGCAGCCCGAGATGCAGGCCGAGTGGGATCAGCGAGGTGCGTGTGAGAGTCAGCATGATGGATTGGAACTGGCCGCGAATGGTGTGCAGAGACATCGCAGACTCGACGTTCACTTCTCCCAAAGAAAAAAGAAAGCGCGGCAAGGTCCCCTCGAAGCTCCCAGCTCCTCCTTGCCGCGCTCGGGCAACTGATCCCGCAGAGCGGAACCAGCTACGTTTCAGTGATCGCGTCGAACAGTTTGTTGGCCGGGTTGCCCCGACACCAAGGAACATAGGCCAGGTTCGCCAGTCGTCAAATCGTTTCTCGCACGTTCTGAAAATTAGGCCACGACAGCATTCCAGCGTTCGGCGCGCATCAGCGTTCGGCGCGGGTCTCCCGCCCCCGCCGAAACGCCCGACCGCAGGTCTCCTCTTCGCCTTCCCCTCTCGCCCCGAACCTTCACGGGATCGCGATGAATTCCCGCAGGTTGAAGAGGACCATTCGGCGAAGAACCCGGGGCCTCACGGCACCCGGCTCACCTCGATCATCGGATTGATACTGCCCGTTGTTAATGCGACGGTCCTGATCCCCTCTTCATCCGTGCTCCGGCCCTGCCATCCGAGCGATTCACTCTTGGCTCGGAGAAGAGACCGCACGGATGCAAAGCCGGATCGCACGGATGTAGGAAGGGGCGAACGGACTCAGACTCCGTTCCCGTGTTCCCTCACACGGCCGAATGGGACGCATTGTCGCACCGCACGCGCGACTGTCGTCCCGTCGCTCCGCCGACGGGACATCTTGTCGGCGGAGCGACAAGACGACATTCGCCTTCCAGTCTCGCCCCGAATCTTCACGGGATCGAGATGAATTCCCGCAGGTTGAAGAGCGCGTGTGCGGCGTCTTTCCAAACGGCGACGCTCCCCAGCACTTGATCGCTCGGCACCTGGTGCAGTTCGGCAAACAGGGCGATGGCCTGCGCGAACCGGTTCCGCTCGACATCGCTCGGCGGGCGGCTGAGGGCGGTCACGAACATGGCGTCGATGCGTGCGGCCAACGTCTGTTCTGTGTAACTGACGAGACGCTGGCTCCAAACATCCGCCTGCTGCAACACAAACGGATCGTTGAGCAGCGCGAGCGCTTGAGCCGGAACATTGGTCACGTCGCGACGGCCTTGTGCGACCTTGCCGCCGGGGAAATTGAAGGCTCCCAAAAATTGGGGCGACTCCATCAGGTTGTTCTTGATGTAGACGCTCCGTCGGCCGAGCCCATCGAGTGGCCCGGCGAACAGCCGGCGATCGGCGTTTGATTGTTCGCGGTACGGCTGAATACTCGGTCCCAGCAGCGTTCGGTCGAGTCGTCCCGAGGTCGTCAGGACCGCATCGCGAATCGCCTCCGCCTCCAAACGTCGCGAGGAGTAATGCTGGAGCAACCGGTTGTCGGGATCGGTCTCGCGCGCGAGTGGACTCGGTTCACTCGACATCTGAAACGTGCGCGACAGCACGATGAATCGCACCAGCTTTTTGATCGACCAACCTTCTTCGACGAACCGCGCGGCCAACTCATCGAGCAACTCGGGGTGAGATGGCAGTTCACCGAGATGCCCGAAGTCATCGACCGTTCTGACCAGTCCGGCTCCGAACAGATGATGCCAGACGCGATTGACCATGACGCGCGCGGTGAGCGGGTTGTCGCGGTTGGCGATGCGCGCGGCGAGTTCCAAACGTCCACTGCCAGCGGCGGGAAAGACTTCGTTCGCGGGAGACAACGCTTCCAGATAGCGTCGCGCCACGAGTTCACCCGGCCGGAAGCAATCGCCGCGAATGAGGACCGGTTGTTGGCAACCCGGTCCAAAATCGGCCACGCCCGGCGCGATACGCGGCAACGCCAACTCGTTCTCGGTTTGACGGTACTCGCGCACCAATCGTTCGAGCGTCGGCGATTGCGTGACCGAGTTACTCAGCAGACCGCGCTTCAACAGCGCGTTGAGCCACGTCACGTCCTCGTCCGTCGCGCGGTCGTCAGCCCAGGCGCGAAGCGCGTTCGCGATGATCGTCGCGTACCGATCAGCGACCTCGTCCACGGTGAAGGCGATGCCGGGAGAGAAGACGCGCGAGAGATGCCCGACCTCACTGCGCGGCGTCTCGGAGCCGTCGTGCCAGACGGCGCGCGTGATCCCGAAAAACGAACGCGGGTTCTCGGCGGCCTGCTCCCACGGCAGCTTGTAATTCGCACCGTCGCCACCGAGGGCACTGAGTTGATCGGGGAACTTCGGATTGTCGAACATGGTCATCAGTTCGGCATAGATGCGGACGGCCTCGCGATCGGCGGGGGGTGAGAACGTCACCCAGTGCAGATCGGGCGACGTGAGAGCGCGGTAGTTGGCGTAGTTCAACTGGCAGTTGTTGGCGACGAGTCGCACGGCACTGCTGCGCTGGCCGAGGACTTGAAAGCTGAGATGCTTCTTCGTCCCCGACAACAGCGGAGACCGGATCGCTCCGTTCAGCTTCTCGGAGACCGCGTGCGTGTGCAGCCCGGCTGGCAGGATCGACTTGAAGAGCGTCGTCCCTTCTGAGTTCAGCCATAGCTGGCCACTGCGCGACGCGGCCTCGCGCGGCCCAGGTTTGCGCTGCAACGCTTGTCCTCCCGCTTGCCAGCCGTGTTGTTCGGCAGTGCGAAAATCGGTGTGAGTCTCGAACGCCGTCCGGTTGAACTCAGTTCGCGTGCGGTCTTCCGTCGCGTGACTGTTGGTGAGTCGCAGCCATTCGCCATGAACGTGCGACTCATCAATCAACGCCGTCCGCGTGATCGCGCGCCACGGTTCGAACGGGTCTTCCAACGGAAACGGTTGCTCCTGCAAGAGGGCCGTAAACTGGGCGAGTCGCTGAGGATCGAGCGGCGCGAACACGGCGGCGGTGTCGGGCTGGTCGAGGCGATGCGTGTGAGATGCCAGCAGGTACTGTTTCACCGACGCGGCCTCTGCCAGCCAGAGCCGCGACACTTCACGACGAATCTCCGACTTCAACGCACCGAGTCGTTCGATCGTCTGCGCGTTGGCAGTGGGGCCGTCGAGCGTGTGGCTCACCAGTCGTGAGCTTCTCACCACGCCGAGCAGCGCGTGGTAGTCCTTCGTCGAGATCGCATCGAGCTTGTGATCGTGGCACCGCGCACAGGCGACGGTTGTCGCTTGAAAGGCTTTCGTCAGCGTGTCGATCTG
>JAYTXB010000473.1:0-1365 GCA_043743205.1 Schlesneria sp. | reverse complement strand
TCGCATACCAACCGTAGACCGGACGCCTACGTCCGGTCGGCCCAAAAAGACCGGACGTAGGCGTCCGGTCTACGGTAAATCCTCACCTGCCGCTCGCCTTACCGCAGGCGGTCCAAAGTGAGCCGTTCAACGATCGTCATGAAAGACTTCCAAAGTCTTCAGAAGACAGCGAAAGTCGGGCGTCCCAGAAGACGCTGAAGAATCTCCCTGAGAAATCCGTGCGAGATCTCTGAGGCCAAACGGCAACGTTTCGGCGCGACCTGTTTGGTTCGGTCAGAATGTCGAGAGAATCGTGACATCGTGGAACATCCCATCGACATCGGTCATGGGGCGCGGTGAAACTGATAGAGGGTCGATTTCGTCATCGAGTGAACGGCAGCAATGGACTGCCCCAGTGACATCAACCCGTAATGTGAGCGAAGGCGACAGACACTGGTACTCCGTCACTCACCCGTCGGGTCGGTAATCAAAGGCACGGTTCGATTCGCAGGTTGAGACCGGCGTTCGGCTGGAGTTGAAGGACAAGGTTTTCATGACGCTCAAACTGACTGCTGCTTCATTCTTGGCCGGGGTCAAACAAAGCGGCTTGATCGATGCCGATCGCTTCGATCCGATGCTGGCGGAACTCGTGCAGGACGGCGTGAACGACACCGATTCGTGTGCCCTCGCGGCAGCCATGGTCGATCGGAAAATTCTCACCGAATGGCAATCGGAAAAGCTGCTGCAAGGTCGGCACAAGGGCTTCATTCTCGGACGCTATCGCCTGCTGTCACTGCTCGGTGCCGGTGAGATGAGTGCGGTCTATCTGGCCGAACACATCATGATGGAGCGACGGTGCGCCATCAAAGTGTTGCCAGCCAACAAAGTGCAAGACACGTCGTACCTCGGGCGCTTTCATCGCGAAGCCCGGGCGGTCGCGGCCATGAATCACGTCAACATCGTCCGCGCCTACGATGTCGACAAGCAGACCGAGAGCGGCACGGACATTCACTTCCTCGTCATGGAGTACGTCGAAGGACGGAATGTCGAGCAGGTCGTCAAGGATCAGGGACCGCTCGATTACGTTACCGCGGTGGACACGATTCGTCAGGCCGCTGATGGTCTCGGACACGCTCATCAATTGGGAATGGTTCACCGCGACGTGAAGCCCGGCAACTTGCTGATCGACAATCAAGGTGTCGTGAAGTTGCTGGACTTGGGCCTCGCGCGATTCTTCAAGTCGTCCGACGAAGAGTCGTTGACGATCAAGCACGATGAGAAAGTGCTGGGCACGGCTGACTATCTCGCGCCGGAACAGGCCGTCGATAGTCATCAGGTCGATGCGCGAGCCGATGTCTACAGCTTGGGCTGCACGATGTACTTCGC
>JAYTXB010000472.1:0-19287 GCA_043743205.1 Schlesneria sp. | reverse complement strand
CCGTGAACCGCTGCTTGAACAACAACACGGAGACGGATATACAAACTTTCAACTCGGCGCGCACCTCACCCCAAACCGCCAAGAACCCCCAAGGGTGCGAGCTGGCCCTGGTCCAATGTGGCACATCAGCAGTCGATATCACGCGGTAGAAGCGTCCAAGAACATCACTCATCGAACGAAAAGAGGCCCGACCAAATGGCCGGGCCTCGATAGGAGTGGGGATTGATTCTGAACCGCGAACTACAACCGTGTGGGATCGAAGTCAGCAGGATCAACGCCGGATAGGCCGAGATATAATCTCGCCCGCCTGACAGCACTGTGTGCAGTCCCTTGCTTGACGCCCAACTCGCGAGCCAAGGCTGATACCGATTCGCCCTCGAACAGCCGCCGTTCCACCAGCAGCACATGCGCGAGATTGCGGGTACATTCCCGAATCTGTCCCTTGATGATGTAACGCTGGCGGTCCAGTTCCTCGTCAGTCTTTTCGTTTCGATCATCCTCCTTCAGCATGACCAAATCGAGCGGCCACTCGTCGGCCACCTTGCGACCGTTTGCGGCCAAGCCTCCGTGAGTCTTTCGATCTCTGCTGAGATCATTTGCCGCGTTTTTCACGGCACCGAACACGATGCGCCGTTCGTCCCTTCGTTCATTGTGCATGTTCATGATTTGTCCTTTCAGAATTGAGTAACGAGACCATTGACGTTGCCGGAGTACAGTCCAAACAAAATGTTTTCGAGAGCTTCTGTCGCGACCGGTGAGTCACGACGGTCGAGGCGATATCGCTCCAGAATCGAATGCAGGCGACGCTCCACGTACTGGGGCGTGACCAACAGCAACAGCGTCTTCGCCCCTGCCCGACCGCGACGGAGTTTGCGTTTGTGGAACTCCAAATGAATGGCATTCTCGCTCCGTCGCCATTCAACACCACGCTCGACTTCATCAGGCGTTCGCAAGCCATCGTGCCCTACGTTTACCGCGATGTACTCGCAGCGGCGCAGAGCAAGTTCGGGAACGAACACGTCCAACGAGCCGCAATACAATGGCAACCCAAGCACCTGCTGAGCCTTGGCCATCAACTCGCAATCAATCAGGTCGGGCATGACCTCGTGGTGACTTCTGTCTCCACCAGAAAGCGCGAGTCCGCATCGGCTTCCGAAAACTCCAACCGATCCCGATCCAACGTGCGAATAGACACGCTTGCTGGTGACGGCGAGCGGAGCAGCACATCCAGTCGATATGTGCCGAGTGGCGCACTATTTACTCGACTAACAATGAGTGCTCCACTCAGCGATTCAAAAGGCGATTCCGCGTTCAAACGCCGAGTTGAACCAGAACCAACTCCACCGCCGCGATCCTGTCGCTTTTGCACTTGTGGCATACGTTTCCCTTCTGTGTCCGAAAGACGCTTTTCAATTGAGTGGCATCCAAACGCCACTCTCATCTGAACTAAAAAACACCTGTAACGCAATGTGCGGGAATGTGTTATGTCAACACCGTGTTGGCATTTGCAACGCCGTTGTCGCCGTTTCGACATGATGTCAACATGGCTTAGCGTGTGGCCTGCATGACCGGTGAGAAAGCTGCGGGATCGTCGTGGCGATTCGCACTCGTACTGTGTGTCGGGGCTACTTCCAACCCTTTCTCGTACGGGGAAAGCCGAGTCATTTCCGCTTGCGTTCCTTCAAAAACCGTGGTTGTGTTGGTCTCAGTACAACAACACCGAGGGGGCGTTATGGACCGAGTTGAAGGAGAACACGAACGCGAGTATGAATACTCACCACGAGTTAACTTTGAACTGACACCACAAACGCATGCCAATTTCTTGGACGCGGAGTTGGACCAAGTTCGCTTGGATCTGATTGCGGTGCCATTGGCGGATGGCGCGAACTCCAGTCCAAGACGGTTGGCCGAATCGTTAATCGGTGACTCCCAATCACTTTTGGAGGGAATGCATCACGGAAAACTAACGAAAGGAAGCAATCGCATCGCTTTGAATCTCATTCGAGCCGTCGAGTTGCTGGAACAGTCTGGACGTGCGTATGACGAGCCCATTCGTGGCCTGCTTCAAGTGCTGATGCAAGCCTCCCAGCAGGGGTTGACAATAGACGGCTACCCCTTGTCCGACACTAAACATGTTGAGCGTGTAAAGGGATAAATGCCTCGACTCAATCAGTCGGTATAATGTCGGAACCAGAAATCGCCCTTATGTCGCTAGTTGACGCAGGAATTGCAGCAAATGCTTCACCAAATCGAGTCGGTCGATATTTGCTTCCACGCCTCATTTCACAAGGCAGCCAGTGCAGAGTCAAATTCATTACGATTGAAATCACTTAACGTTGACATTCAGAATACCAGCATCAAATGGGTGGGGGATGAAACCAGAATAGTAGAGGGGCCAATCCACCGAAACGCAATCGGTGTGTTTCTGCGATTCATGTGGGTATTCATTGCTTATCGCGAGCGAACCGCGATGCCGTGGTATGGGATAAAGCAGGAACTCTTTGCCTTGATGGGCGACAACCTGCACAAATTGAATCAGCCGCGCAAAAACCAGGGAAATCCGGCGATCAGGCAGTTATTTGGTGAATCGACCAGAACGGATGAGAAGAAAAAAAAGGATGTGGCTTGTTGCCGTCTGGTCCATTTTTTCCAGATTCCCTTCGGTCCTGACGCATTCCAGCCGGTCATTGACGGGGAAATACTACGGCCCAGCCATATACATGTCCGTCTCAGAAATGCTAATTGCGCAGAGATTTTTCCAGCCGAACCGGATGAGTTGGCGGCGATTCTAAGAGATTTCGATCCGGTCACTGGGATGGTCATATCGCCCTTAGATCGGCATGATTTGCCCAAGTCAGTACGTAATTACGAAGACACTCTTCCGGACGACGACACTGAACAGGATGACGACCCTGGTGCCAAGCCTCATTCGGACGATCAAGCCGACGATTCAACATCGGACGCAGAAGATAGGCTTGAACGTTCTGATGGCGGGAAGTCATCTCAACAGCCATTCAAGCCGGTCGATCCTGCTGGAGGGGTCAGTACAGTTGCTGATCCAGAAATCGACGAACACGCTCCGGAATTCGTTTACCAGAACATCGTGGAGGAGATCGAAAGGACATTGGATAGCAGCCAGTTGCTCGCAAAGTTTTTGGACGATTCCACGAGGGGGCTTGTGGAGCCGCAGGGGAAGGCTTGGCGACTTTCACCCGCAGTCAAGAACCGCGATTTCGAGCTGGGCTCGGTTCTGTCCGGGATGGTCAAACGGCTGAAATACTTTGTGGGCATCAGTCAGGAATGGACCGAATTGGGTGAGGTGGCGGGGGGATTGGTCGTGCTGGGGATCAACCGGGAATGAGTCGTTGAGCAGAGGGCACTGGCTCGAACGGCGAGTGAAAATTTCCCCGCCTTTGACGAGAGCATCGGGATCGGTGATGGTCGTCATGTGAATATTCTGCACTTGGTCGCCTGCGCTCTTGCGGACGGGATCGCTCGACTGGACAAGGTGTTTGGAAAACCGGTCATTGATGGGCGGAGAGTTCCAGACTTTGCCAAAAGAGGTCGGGGTACGACGGCGGCCGACAAGACCAAGGAAGCGAAGCTTCACCTCATTCGATTCGTCCTGAAGTCACCGACGAAAATCAATCTCAACGACGACAAGCTCATTGAGTCGCAATTCGAGCAAGTGAGAGCCATCATTACGACTGCCTTCAACAAGCACGATGCGTATCACGCCAGCGGTGCATCGTATGCGAAACTGACCAGCTTGATTCGCGAGAATTTGAAGCTGGAAGACCTGCTGTTGATCTTTCCCGGTGGCGGCAGTCCGAATGTGCTGTTGTCGGACAACGTGAGCGTGTTGCAGGACCTCGGTGAGATTTTCGATGCAGTGCAGGCCCAGGCCGTGAAACAAACTCCAGGGACTCCCTAAGACTCATGTCATCCAACAACCTCTTTGATCCTGATTTGTCAGAGAAAGTTGAACTGAAGAGCCAAGGTTCTTGGCCGGAGGCGCGGCATCGCTTTGAGCCGAGGAGCGTTCACGCGGTGGAGGCGGCGATTGCGTCCGAGCGTCCGCTCTTGGTCCGTGGCTCTCCGGGGGTGGGCAAGAGCCAGTTGGCTAGGGCTGTCGCCAAGAAACTGAAGGTGCCGTTCCTGCCCTACGTGGTTCATGAGCGCAGCGAACGCGACGAGTTGTTTTACTCATTCGATGCGGTCGCAAGGTTGGCGCAGGCTCAGGTGAGTGCGCTGGCCGCTCAAGCAGACAAGGACGCCGAAGGCAACGTCAAAGTTGAGCGTAGCGGCGACGATTGGCAGTCGAAGCTGGCCGAAGAAAACTTCTTCCAACCCGGCGTGTTGTGGTGGGCTTTCAATTGGGAGGAAGCTAGCGATCAGGCGAAACGGTTTTCCAAGAGTTGCCGCCAGTGCAACGAGCCGGAAGTCCCAACCGAGTTCCACTGGACTCCCACGGCGGATCGCGTGTGTGGTCCGGTGGTCCTGATTGACGAGATCGACAAGGCCGACCCGTCTGTCCCCAACGGGCTGTTGGAGTGCATGGGAAATCCGGGTTTTCACTCGGCACCGTTGGGCAAGACGATTGGCCCGGCAAAAGGCCGGAAGCCGCCGCTGGTCATCATCACGACGAATGAAGATCGCGAGTTGCCCGCCGCCTTTCTGAGGCGTTGTCTCGTGCTGCACATGCACTTTCCGAGTAACGAAGTCGAGGCCAAGCGATTCTTGCTCGACGACCAGGCACGAGTCTTCTACGAACCGGATGAGGTCAGCGATGAAATTTGTAAGCAGGTCGCCGAAGAGTTGCTGAATGCGAGGAAAGAGGCTCATCGCGACGGCACGGCGGTGCCCAGCGCGGCCGAGTACCTCGACATCCTGCGCATTCTGGTCAAACTCCGTCCCGGCAAAGACCACGAACAGCGAGAAGCACTCGCTCGCATCAGTGACTTCGCGCTCCGCAAGAATCGGGAACTGTCGCGATGACGAAACGGTCTGCCATCGGCATTGCGGACCTTCTGGAGTTCGCCTTGAGTCCCCAGGGTCTGGACGACCTGACTGCGGAACTACTGGGTTACGAACGCAAGTCGGGCTCTCCGTCGGCCTCTTCGCAGCAACGGTTCGGTCTAATCGGAGGATTCCAAACCACTCAAGAAGTCGATGCCGATCCAGAGCCTGCACCCGAGATTCCCACTGAACGTCCCCGTTTGAAGTTGCTGCGTGCCATCAAGGCCAACTCGTTGAAGGCGGAACCGCCGTCGATAGAACGCGGCAACCCGATCAAGAATGAGGATCTGTGTGTTCGGTGGGACAAGTCGGGACTGCCACTGCGACCACTCGTTCCGTGGTCGCGGCTGGGTTTGGTCCTGAAGAATCGGCTCGGGGCCGAGGTGTCCAGCAGCAAGCTGGACATCCCCAAGCTGATTCAGATGGTGACATCCGGGGTGCCGCTCAAGACGCTACCGCGCGTCCGTCGCACGGCTTGGGCGAACGAAGCTGTGCTGCTGTGGGACTTCACTCGCGAGATGTGGCCCTTCACGGCCGACATTCAGTGGCTGCATGACCGGTTGGAACTGGATCGTGGACTCAGCGGCTTGAAGATCATCCCGTTGAGGAACATCCCCACCATTGCTGATTTCGGCTCGATTCCAGCGGGGACGCCGATTCTGGCGATTTCCGCAATGGGGCAGTTCTTTCAGAGTCACGACATTCAAGCCGCGTGGATCGCGCTGGGTCGCCAACTGAAGGACCGAGGCCACACGCTTCAGGCCCTCAATCCGTGTCCGCGAGATCGTTGGCAACCGGCAGTGGTTCGCGCATGGGCGACCACCTTGTGGGATCGCGGCCAACGGTTGCCTCGTCGAGGTGGCATGTCCGCACTTCCGTTCCGTCACCCGCCTGCCCCGCTCGTCGAACGGTTACTGACCCTGTTGTCTACAGCCAGTCTGATCGAGCCACCGCTACTGCGTGAGGCCCGCTTGCTGGTGGGACAGCCCGCCAACGCCGGGACGGAATGGGAGGCGTGGCATCATCGAGACTGCTGGCAAACCGATGATTGCTTCGGTTTTGAATCGGGAGACGCCTACGCCAAACGATTGGAACACCGCGCCACTGTTCCCAGCCGCGAGCGGGACGTGGCCAACAAGGTCACTGCGGCGATTTGCACCCAACACGCTTCCTACAGTCGGTTGATCGAGGCGGAAGCTGAACTGCGTGCGTGCCTCAGTGGCACGTTGGATGTGTCAAACCTGAAGCGGATCGCAGAACTGTTTCAACAAGTGGTTGACCGTCTCCGGATCGTGGCAGTGAAACCCGGTGGCCAGGAAGGAATCGACACCGGACTCCCAGCGTGGTTCACGGAGTTGGTCGAGTTGCTCCCCCCCACGATGCGTGGGAATGTGAACGTCGCGAAGCCGATCGCTCAGGGTTTGGCATTGGCTTACACGTGGTCTGAGCAAGAAGTGCCGCAGCTTCCGAGCGGGGTGGATGCGGAGGCGTTTGCGAAGGAGCTTCGTGAGGCGGGGCTGCGGGTGGACGATGCGGATTTGCCGGTCGAGTATGTGGTGGGGCTGGACTCTGTTGGTTTGCAGCGGACTCGGCTTTCGTTTTTCCCGGCGGCTGGGGAGCGGAGGCCACAGACTCCGCTGGGTCGGATGCTGGTCGGAGGGAATCGTGGGGTGCAGGTGGAGTTCTCCGGCTCGCCGGAGCGGAATCGGTATCTGCAACTGAAGGGGGACGTTCACGATGGCGTCACGCTGGATGCACCGCCGTCGCAGTTCAAGGTGGTCTCCTCGCACGCGAGTTTGGAACTGGCCGCGTTCGAGCGACCGCCGTGGGCGAGTCGATTCTGGCAGGACCAATACGGTCTCGCCGCCGAGTTCCTAGTGCGGGACGTGGCGTTCGTGCTGCGTTGGATTCCCCCCGGCCGCTTCCTGATGGGATCACCGGAGTCTGAGGAAGGACGTTATCAAGACGAGGGCCCTCAGCATGAAGTGCGAATCACACGCGGCTTCTGGCTGGGCGAGACACCGGTGACCCAAAGCCAGTGGGCGGCGGTCGTGGAGACAGGGACCGAACAGCAGAAGACGACGAAGGAACCCCTAGAACTCAAGCCGAGCCAGTTCACCGGTTCGCAGGACTTGCCCGTGGAGAACGTGTCGTGGAATCACAGCGAAGCCTATTGCGGCTTGCTCAATGCGTTGTTGCCTGACACACCCGTCTTCCGTATTCCGACAGAAGCGGAATGGGAATATGCGTGCCGGGCGGGGACGCAATCGGCGTTTCATGATGGTTCGGCATGTACAGTCCCCAAAGGCTTGGACCCGGCACTAGACCGACTGGGCTGGTTCGATAAGAACAGCAAGCAGCAGACGCATCCAGTCAAAGAGAAACAGCCGAATGGCTGGGGCCTGTACGACCTGCACGGGAACGTTTTGGAGTGGTGCCTCGACGGCTGGGATACCGCCGCGTACCAGTCACGAGCCGCAGGAAAGGACGGGGTTGATGATCCGTTCACTGTCCCAGGAGAAAGTGCCGACCGCGTGGTACTGCCGTGCGGCGTATCGCGTCCACAACGACCCCGGCCTCGACTGGGTCATCCACGGCTTGCGCTTGTCCGCAGGTCAGGAGCGAGAGAGTCCAGCGGCGGAGCCGGGGTCTTCCTAGGAGCGGAGCGACTCTTGGTCCCGAAGAGGCGGAGCCGTGGCTGAGGGACGAAGCCCGCAGGGACCCCGCGTAGCGGCGAAATTTGTTTTTCAAAAAGGCGTTTTGCGATGCACCTCCGCTTCTTCTGGATTCCCGCCCACGACAGCCAAACCGCCGAACAGGAAATGAACCGCTTCCTGTTCACAAACCGGATCATCCAGGTGGAAAAGGCATTCTCTGCCTCCGCATCAACACCGGGCTGGTCCATTTGCGTGCAGTGGCTCCCGCCAAGTTCAGAGGGTGGACTCACCGCGCCGAAGGGCAAGGCGGGCAAGATCGATTATCGCGAGACACTGGATGACGAAACGTTCCGCATCTTCGTGATCTTGCGGACGTGGCGCAAGGACAAAGCCGCCGAACGAACAACTGGCCCGAATCGCTCGCGACCGCATTCATCCATCGAGGTCACTGACACATGGGCTCCACTGCCACAACGCCGTTCGTGCCGATGATGATCCCTCAATTCGCTCCCGAGTGGGCGGAGATTTTCGGGGAGGACGACTACGGCATCTTTGCCGAGTTCACTCTGAAAAAAGCTCGGTTCGTCTGGCGCTGGATCATGCCCGGTCGATTCCTGATGGGATCGCCCCCAGACGAAGCAGGCCGACTTGATGATGAAGGTCCACAGCACTCGGTCACGATCAGTCGTGGCTTCTGGTTGGGCGAGACACCGGTGACACAAGAGCAGTGGACTGCTGTGATGGGGGACAACCCCAGCAAGTTCAAAGGGGAACAGCGTCCTGTGGAGCAAGTGAACTGGCACCACAGCGCCGCTTATGCGAGCAAGCTGAGCGATGCTGTTTTGGGATTGAAGGCATCACTCCCTGCGGAATCCCAATGGGAATATGCGTGCCGAGCGGGCACTCGCGGAGCATTTCACGTGGCGGGTTCTGTGTGTACGCAACCGACGGGACGAGACCCGGTGTTGGATCAACTGGGCTGGTTCAACGGCAATAGCAAAGAGCGGACTGAGGAAGTCAAACGGAAGTCGCGGAACAACTGGGGACTTTACGACATGCACGGCAACGTCTGGGAATGGTGCCTGGACGGAAAGCGAACATACGAAGGTCAGCCTGAACCCGATCCAATGGCGCCGAGGGGAGAAAGTGCCCGCCGCGTGGTGCGCGGCGGTTCGTGGAGATCCCTCGCGGTGGTCTGCCGTGCGGCTTTCCGCCGCTCCGTTGGCCCCAGCGACGACTGGGTCGATCTCGGCTTGCGTTTGCTCGCAGGTCAATAGTAGCGGAGGAGCCGCATTCATCCGGGGAGCGGAGCGACTCTTGGTCCCGGAGAGGCGGAGCCGTGGCTGAGGGACGAAGGCCCGCAGGGACCCCCGCGCAGCGGGCGAAATTGTTTTTTCAAAAAGGCCCTTGCGATGCACCTCCGCTTCTTCTGGATCCCCGCCCAAGACAGCCAGTCCGCCGAAAAGAAGTTGAACCGCTCCCTGTTTGCGGAGCGTGATGAAGTGCGGACAGGTTCATACGAAGACGCGGAGCAATGCCCATTCAAGCCCCTCGCCCTTCGCGTGAGTCCATTTGATTCCAGTGACAATTGGGAGTGAACGACTCCACGTCATCGGAACAAACGGACTTCCACATTGAGGGGGATCGTGGCCCATTTGCGGTCCCCGGTGAGGACGGGGATGTTGTGATTCATTGCCAAGGCGAGGCAGGCGCAATCGGCGTAGGAGAGGTTGCTTGCTCGATTCGCTGCGTGGAGTTGGGCTGCGACGTTGGCTTGGTGTTGATCGAACGGAATGACGTTGGGAAAGGCTTCGGTGAGAAAGCGGTTGATTTCTTTGAAGGGGATGTTGTGTTGGATCAGCTTCGAGACGACCTCCAGGTGATTGACAGCGGAGACGATCGAGTCGGCACGGACGGCTTTCACGGCGTCGGCTCCCGGTTCTTTGCGGGCGACGGCGAGGATCGCAGAGGCGTCGAGGACGATGTTGGGCGTGTGACCTTTGTTCGCGTGGCTGCTGGTCACATGGCTATTGAGGTTGGTTGTTCAGCGTGTTGCGGATGATGCTTGAGTATGTGGCAACTCCCGTTCACGCGGCTATTCATGTCGCGCCGCGTGTTGGCGGTCGGCGATCAGTTCGTCGACGAGGCTCACGTTGGACGGAACGTGGTCTGCGACGAGCGACTGGAAGCGGTCGATGGTTCGTTCGACCGAGTTGAGCGTCGCGTGATCATGTTCAATCCGCACGACGATCATGTCGCCGATTCCGACGGACATCGAGCGGCAGAATTCGGAGGGGAGGACAACTCGCCGACCGTCTCCGATCCGCACGTGGTAGGTTTCAGCGTGGAATGTTTGAGCCTGCATGGTGTGACCTCCGTGTCGTGGATGACTCTTCGATTCAGCCACAATTCGCGGGGCGTGTCAACAACTATCTGTGGCCCCACGATTTCGACAGGCTGGCGATAGTGATAAAGAACGTCCTTTCTTTATCACAAAGTCCTTGAGTCGATGTTCGAGGTGCGCTACGGTGTCCGACATGGAACACGAACCCGGCACGGCGATCATTTTTTCAGACGGTCAACGACTCTTAACGAATGGCGATTCTTCCACGACGAACGCCATTCCTTCGATGATCGTTGCGTGTGGCCCGGCGGCAGAGTTTGCTTTCGATGAGTTCTTCTCTGGAACCATCAGAAACTGGCTCACGCGAATCGCCTACTTGCGAGCGGTCAGGCAGTTCCTGGCGTGGGCTGAACAGCGAGGCGTTCCGCTGACGAGCATCTCGCCCGGCATGATCGGCAGTTACCTCGATCAGCATTCCGGCAGCCTGCCTACGAAGAAGCAACACCTCGCGGCGTTGAGAAGCCTCTTCAATGTATTGGTGAACCGTCACGTCCTGATCTTGAACCCCGCTGCCACGGTGCGAGGCGAACGCTACTCGGCAACCGAAGGCAAAACTCCCGAGATCACGAAAGACCAAGCCCGCACGCTGCTCTCTTCGATAGACACCTCGCGAGCAGTCGGCCTGCGAGACAAGGCCATCATCGCTACGCTCATCTATACCGCTGCCAGAGCAGGAGCCATTGCCAATCTTCGTCTGAAAGACTTCATCTGGGATGGCACTCAATACTCGCTCCGCTTCCTGGAGAAGGGCGGCAAGTCCCGTCAAATCCCCGTGAGACATGACCTTCAATTACTGCTGCTCGATTATCTCGAAAGGACTGGCTCACAGACCAACTCCAAAGAGACGCCCCTCTTCCGTTCCGCCGTCGGCCGAACCGATCAATTCACGCAACAGCCAATGACCAACATCGACATCTGCCGAATGGTGAAGCGCCGACTGCACGACGCACACCTCCCCGGCCACTTGTCTCCTCATAGCTTCAGGGTTGCGACAGTGACTGATTTGCTGAGCCAAAACATTTCACTGGAAGACGTGCAATACCTCGCAGGCCACGCCGATCCGCGCACGACACGTCTTTATGATCGCCGACAAAAAATGATCACACGAAATACCGTTGAACGGATTTCAATTTGAGTTCAGACGGCCGGACGACACTCACAGGAGCTTTCTCAGACCTTGCAATCGTTCCTGCAAGTCGTGCCAGCTCGGAAATGGTCCGAAGCAGAGCGACTGGCACTGCGTTTGGTATTCCGCCGCGAGAGACGCCTCAATCGTCACTGGCGGAAAGAGAGCATCGCTGCTGGAAAACGTCAGGTTGGCGGGCGGGACGTAGGTCTTCTCGAAGTGCTGTCGGCTGATGCGGTCGTAATCACTCTTGATGGTGGCGTACTCGTCCGAACGGAGCATGGCGAGGACTTCGGGGCGGTCGGCCAGGCAATACAGATCGTAGTAGTGTCGGGCGTAGCCACCGATCTCACGCCCCGTTTTCTGGAAGGCATCGACCTTGGCGTGAATCGCAAACAGCTTCTCGACGAACGTCCGTCGAAAGTGCAGGAGTCGCATTTCAAACGGGCCTTCGTCATCGGCTCCCAACGAGACGCCGGTCTCTTGCAGGAACTGTCCGACATAGGACTGGAGCCGAATGCGGTCGGTCGGCTGAGTCCCACTGGCCGTGCCCGCTTCCACGAACACGCGATTGGTGACCTCGCCCGGCCCGGCGAACCGCTGGAGATACTCAAAGCGATCATTGCGACCGAAGCCGCCGATCGTCTGGCTGGCCTGCGGCAGAAAGGTCAGTCCCGGATGCCTGCCGACTGCATCTCGCAGCTTCTTCAATTCGCGATCAACAGCGTTCGTGCCAAGTGCCGGATGAAACGCCGCCGGATCGAGAAAGATGTCGATGTCTTCCGAAAACCGCTGGATCAGGTTCCACCCCTTGGAGAGACTGGTCCCGCCTTTGAAGATCACCTTGTCTCCCGCGTGCCGCTCGATGATTCGCAGCGATTCCGTGACGAAGTAATCCTTCTCGATGATCGACTCCCGCAGGCCGCGCGGACGAAAATGGTCCGTCGCCCGGATGATCGCCTGCTCAAAATCGGGATGCTCAAACAGCTTCACGGTCCTTGCACTCCTTCGCTTGCCAGTCGCGGGCGTGTGCCAATCCGTCGAGTCTTCCGAAATCAAATCGTGAGAACCGATTCAGACTCTTCCGTAACGGCGTGAGGTGTCTGGCAGAGCAGCCGAGTTGCTCCCCAATCGCACCGAGCATCGCTCGCACGCGCGGTGGTTCCGTCGCTGCAATCTTCAGCAACCGTTTGAAGCAGTGGCCGTCACGAAAGTAATCGAGCAGCTTGCGGATCGTTTCGTCGGACGAGAGTTCGCTTGACGCACCCCGATTGCGTAGGAAATCGAGCAATGCGGCGTCGGTCTCCGAGAGGTCACGCCAGCTCTCCGGTCGGTGCGTGTGGACGATGGTTTTGTGACCGACGATCAGTCGCGGCAGGCTCGTCCCGTTGGTCGAGACTTCAACGCGAGCCGGATTCTGCGTGGTGAAGCCCAAGAGATTGGCTGCCGCGATCCCGGCCGGAAAGATGCTGCAATCGGGCACTGGAATGGACCGCAGCAGCGTGTGGTTCGGTTTGCTCGGACCAAATGCCGTCTGTCGTGGATGATAGTAAAGCCCCTTCCCCAATCGCTGGAGGACTCCGCGCCGCGTCAGCCGCGACAATGCCTGAGCGACAGCGGTCATCGGCATCCCGTCAAAATCGACGAACCGCCAGACTCGCTCGCCCTGAGTTTCAATCTGGCGGCGAACCGTTTGAGCGGTCGTTGTCCCTGGGGATAAGCGTGGTTTTCGAGTCTGAGTCATACCGACGATTCTCACACAGGTTGTCCACTGTGTCAAGTTTTTATCGTCCAGAACTTGACACATGCGTGATGGCCGGGAATCAGCCAACTCCTGTTTGAATGGCTCGGTCGTTCAGTTGCTAAGGACCGGCGCATCAACAACTGGCGGTAACAATCTGATGATCGAGGCGAGCCGGGTGCCGTAAGGCCCCGGGTTCTTCGCCGAAAAGTCCGGGGCCACGGCACCCGGATCACCAAACTCCGCCAGGTATTCATGCGCCGGTCCTAAGGGTGTTCGCAGCATTCACGGTGTCTCCCGTTCACTCACCGACCGAGGCTTGCGGAGCGTGAGCTTGTGAATGACCGGAGTGTCGGCGGGTTGCGACAGGGCCGCAGGGCGGTCGATTTCGACCAGTTCGGCCAGGCGTTGCGTGCGCAGGTAGCGGAAGCAGATCAGCAGGTTCGTGCCTTCGATGAGGGCTTCGCGCCCAGCGAACTCCAACAGAAAACCCTTGTCGGGATCGCTACCGCTGATCGAACGCAGGTCCGCGTACGGCAGAACCAGATGATGGCCGTCGCACTTCACCAGGCAGAGCATCAGTTGCGGCCGAAGTCCGACGCGACCGTAACTGAACGCCTGATAGTCGTCAGTTTCGGCATTCGGTTGCAGGTCGTCGGCGAAGCGTTTGGTGGACCCTTCGTCGCGCAGCATGTCTTTCAGGCTATTGCCGCTCATGCGATGGCTCCTTGGATTGATGAGGACGTGGCGAACGGATGCGGCTCAGCAGCTTCGCTCGCTCGGCACGACGAATGGAATCCGTCGGACGATGATGGAGCAGCTCGGTCGCCGTGATGCGCGGGTCGGACTTGTTGATCGCGTCGGCCAGACCGACGCGATTGTCGGTGTAGATCGTTGCCGATTTCTCGCCGCGACTGACGCTGACGTAGAACTGCTCGCGGCCCGCTGCGGGGTAGCTCATCGACGACTCGGCAATAAGTACGTGCTTCACGGTCTTCCCTTGGGCCGAATGGCTGGTCGAGACATAGCCCGGTGCGAGGAATCCGTAATCGCGAGCGACGATCCAGCCGTTGTGCAGCCGCAGATCGCCGTTGTCGGTGAAGCCGCGAAGCTGATAGACCGTGCCGTTATCGAGCCGATGCTGGCCGTCCTTCGTCTTGCCACCGCCGGTGATGCGGATGATGTCTCCCTTCGCGAGCGACACTTCCTGTTGGCGATAGACCTCGAACCGGCCCGCGATCTCCTTGAGGTTCGCGGGGAGACCGTCCTTCACCTTCAACCGTTGCCCGCGTTTGAAGCCCTTCACGTTCTGAGTGAAGACCAGCACGTCCCCTTCAGTGACGCGCTCGCCGTCGGCCTTCTCGGCGGTCGTGAGATAGAGCGGCTTAAGTTGCGTCAGGGCTTCCGACTCCTTCGCGATCAAGCCGCGTCGCACCAGTTCGCCACGAATGGCCAGCGTGAGCAACTCTCCTTCCTTATGAGTCGGAGCCGTGGCCAACACAGACTCGCCCCGTTCGATGATCTCGGCATAGTCCTGGGCCATGAGGCGATAGCGGTCGTCTTCGTCCTCGACCTCTTTCACCCAGCCGAGGTCATGCAGAGCCTGAAAGCCATCGTGCGTCTGGCCGTCCGCCAGCAACGTCACCGCGTTGCGATAGACTCCGACTTGCCGCTGAATCTTGCGAACGAGGGCAGGCTTGATCCCCGCCTGTTGCTCCAGCAAGCGCATCGCGGCTCCGCGTTCCACGCTGCCATGCTGCTTCCAGTCACCGGACAGGATCACGCGGGCGTTTTTTTGTTGAGCCAGATCCACGACCTTCTTCATCGTCCGTGTCCCGAGCAGCCCGGCCTCGTCGATCCAGATCACGTTGTCGGTGATCTTGGTTTGCAACTCTTGATTGACGAGCAGTTCGGCCACTGTCGTCGCGTCGAATCCTTCGCTCCGCAGCACGCCACGACTCGCATCCGATGACGGAGCGAACGTGAAGACCTTGCGACCTTGGGCTTCAATCCCGTTGACCGCTTCGCGTAGAAGCGATGTCTTACCCGTCCCCGCCCCGCCGCGAATTATCACCAGCCGGTCGCGACTGTTCAGCACATGCTGCACGGCGTACTGCTGGTCGGCATTCAGCCACTGCTGCTGTAGCTGATCCAAGCCGGTGAGTACATCGAGTCGGGCAACGGCCATTACTCGGTTGCCCCTCAACAGGTGATCGCCTTCACCACCAACCCCGGTGACGGCTGCGAACCGGCCAACTTCGGCCTGTGTCGGTATCCCGCGTCCATTGAGGTGGACGAACATCGCCCCGGTGCCGCTTCCACAAAGCGGCGAGTGAAGACCGGCCTCACCGGCTGGCGCTGGGCCAGCTTCTGCAAGACGCAGTACGCGAGCAACCCCGACTGCGGTGGCGTCGAGAACTTCCTGCGGTGTCATCTGACGGTGATCGCCCTGCTCGACTTCGCCCAATCGCTGGGGTTGGTCGAACACGTCTCCGACGAGGGGAACTATTGGGAGGCGCGCGATGCGGAGTCGCTCGCCAAGGAAGTGGGCACATGGAACGAGATGATGGCCGGGTTCGCCGGACGACTGCACGATCAACTTGGCGCGAACGTCGAGAGTGCCATCACGCAGTTCCCCAACTTCGAGCTTCTCGAAGCGCGGGGCCGCCGTGACACGTAGCGTGGTCTTTTCACTCCCCAGGAGACCCGCCCATGCTCAATCCCCGCGAACTGGCCACGGTGCTGGCCGCACTGCGGCACTGGCAACAACAACTTGCACGCCAGGGCCTCGCCTTGGCCGATGCCTTTCCTCAGTTTGCCGATGAGCGGCCACTGTCGATGGAAGAGATTGACTCGCTCTGTGATCTGCTCAATGACTCCGACACCCCTGTGACTGTGAACGGCCGGGCGAGTTCTGCTCCGGTGTTCCCGGCGTGATCGCCCGGATGGAACAGGGGCGGCTGGCTCCGAACGCCACCGTCGAACGCTGCGATCTCTGCCAGCGTTTCGCATCCGATGACGCCGCCCATCAGCGGCTCATCGAACTCCAACTCGCCTGACGCCATTCGTCGTCACGGCTCACTGGTTCTTCTCTCCCCCCATTTCAGACAAGGAAACTCCGTATGTCCACATTGTTGTTGGATGAACCCGTCACATCTAATACGCCCGAAGTGGAGGCGTCTGATCGCCTGCGCACGACGATGGCCGCTGTGCGGGTTTGCTTCACATGGTTCGGCACGAGGAAAACGCTCTCCCCCGAACAGAAGGCGCAAGCGGCCGAGTCGTTCGGAGCCGAAGGGCAGTATCTGACGGCGGGCAAGAAACTGCTCGACTCGACGCACCCCGCCTTCAAGACCGTGACGGCCATTCGTGGTCGCATCCTCAGCTTCTGGAAGGGGATTTCACTGCCGTTTCCCGAGCCGGGGTTGAGACTGATTCGCCAGCAGGACATTCCCACCTTCGACGTGCAGATGACCACGCTGCGGGTCGAACTGGAAGAGGCGGTCTCCCAACTGGACCGGCACTACGAGGAACTGCGCACGGCCGCGCGGAACCGGCTCGGTTCGCTGTACAACGCCGGGGATTATCCGGCCAGTCTGCGCGGTCTGTTCGGGATCGCCTGGGAGTTCCCCAGCGTCGAGCCGCCCGAGTATTTGAGTCAGCTCAGCCCCCGGTTGTTCGAGCAGGAATGCGAGCGCGTGAGCGCCCGCTTTGACGAGGCGGTGCAACTCGCCGAGGATGCGTTCGTCACCGAACTCAACCGGTTGGTTTCGCATCTCTCTGATCGGCTGTCCGGTCAGGAAGACGGCAAGCCCAAGGTTTTCCGCGACACGGCGGTCGAGAACTTGCGTGAGTTCTTCACGCGGTTCCAGCAGCTCAACGTCCGATCGAACGCCGATCTCGACACGCTGGTCGATCAGGCCCGCCGCATTCTGCGGGGTGTCGAACCGCAACAGCTCCGCGACAACGCGGCCCGTCGCCAACAAGTCGCTTCGCAACTGGCCGGAGTGCAGGCATCGCTCGACGGTCTGATGGTCGATCGTCCGCGTCGCAGCATCATCCGTCCCAGCCAACGGGAGCGTGCCTGATGGACTTGATCGTGCATCCCGACGGCGATGTCACCACGCTCTACACGGAACTGCTGGACCTGTCGGCGCTCGGCGCACTCCACATCGCCCGTGCCAGTCACGTCGAGCCGGATACGTCCTGGCAATGGTTCGCCGACCTCGTGGACGGCCCCAGACTCGGCCCGTTCGCTCGCCGCAGCGAGGCTCTCGCTGCCGAAGTCGCCTGGCTGACCAGGCACCGTTTGACCCCCAAACAGTCGTCCGGCGCGCGCCGGACGACCCAAAAACGCCCAGTTGTGTGCGCGCTCTCCCGGGGTTGACTCCCGTTGCGCTTTTTAATCTCACAAATCCACCAAGGACGCAGAATGACACAATCCCAGCTCAATCACGCCGTTTCCAAGGCTACCGGCGATGACTGCGACATCATCGAAAGTCGCGGTTTTTCGCTGATTTCGGAAGAAGCCCCTGTTCAAGAGGATGATTTTCTCGCGCTTTTGACCGCCTGGCAGCAAGTCGAGGCGGAGAGCGAGGCCGCGACCCGACGCCAGACCGCGTTCGCATCAGTTGCCTGAGCGAACCCAGTACGCGGGAGGCGGACGATCTTCGGGTCGCCGCCCCCCCACGCCCGTTGTTTCCACCCGTGCTGTTGTTCTTCCCCGTTCCCCCCTTCGGAGTATCTCCATGATTTCGATTTCCCGTTCGTTGGCTCGTCAGTTTCGGGCCGTGGCCCGTCGTGCCGGTTTGTCAGCTCGCCAAGCCCACTATGTCCGGCTGGTGGCCACGCCCGAGGCCCTCAGCCTGTACGCCGCCAATGGCCGGGTGGCGGTCGAGTACCGCGACAGTGGCCGCTTCGTCGCCGCCGACCTCACCGTGCCGCTGCAACTCTTCGCCGATTGCGAAGGCAAGAGTGACGATCTGGTCTCGATTCGGCTCGGACAACCCGGCCATCTCGTCGCCACCTGGGATGAGGGAGGCATCTCCCAGCATCGCGACTACCTCATGGCCGATGCGGCGGCGATCCCCGTGTTGCCGCCGACTCCCCGCGAGTTCACGGACAATGAACCGCAGTTGTTGTCCGCCCTGCGCGACGCGATGGAGACGACGGATAAGAACCAGACCCGGTATGCCCTCGACTGCGTGCAGTTAAAGGGGAACGGCACCCTGTCCGCCACGGATGCCCACCAACTGTTGATGCAGACCGGATTCCGCTTTGGTTGGACCGAAGCCGTGCTCATGGAAGCGAGCGAGGTCTTCGCCAGTCGCGAGTTGCCGAACGATCAGATCGTTCACATTGGCCAGACGGCCGACTGGGTGACAGTGCAAGTGGGGGCCTGGACGCTGCACCACGTGATCCACAAGCAGGGGCGCTTCCCGGATGTGGCCCAGATCATTCCGGCGAACTCGGCCGTGACGACTCGGATGCAACTCGACCCGGCCGATATCGAGTTCGTGTCGGATCGCATCGAACGCCTCCCCGCCGACGAGGAGGCCGAGCGGCCGGTCACGATCGACCTCAATGGCAGCGTGGCGATCCGGGCGCAGCAGGATGCTGAGTCGCCGATGACGGAGTTGGTGCTCAGCCGTTCACGCCGCACGGGACCGGAACTGCGGTTTCAAACGAACCGTGAGTTCCTCGTGCGGGCGCTCGACCTGGGGTTCACCGAGGTCGGGTTCGTGAGTGCGGAGTCCCCGTGTGTCTGCACGGACGGCCGCCGGACTTTGGTGTGGCAGCCGCTCGATTCTAAGAGTGCCCTCGCGGCGGTCGAGGGTATTCAGCGCATCGAATCTCTGTCGGTGACATCCCCGGCATCGGCCGGGACGACTCGCAAGGCGGTACGGCCCGCGCCGATTCCGGCGACGGGGACCACCGTCAACCGGGTGGCAAGTCAACTGCCACAACCGGCTCGTACCGGTGTCGCATCCAAGACCACTCGTGCGGCTCAGGTTGATGCTTCGGGGGGCGTGAGTCCGTCGGAACCGAATCCTGCGGATGTCATCGCTCAGGCCCTCGTGCTGCGGGATCAACTGCGTCAGGTCACTCAGGGACTGACCGACCTCGCGGTGAAGATTCGTCATCAACGCAAGCAGTCCCGGTTGATGAAAAGCACGCTCCAGTCGCTGCAACAACTGAAGCTACTGGAGGCGTGAACTTTGGGTTCTGGTCTGGTGGCTCGTGCTGCCAGACCGTTCCTTTTCCAGGCCCCGTCCGTGTCCGAGTGATGCGGACGGGGCCGTTTCGTTCTTTGGAGGATGTCCCATGCCCATGACAGTCA
>JAYTXB010000471.1:0-1154 GCA_043743205.1 Schlesneria sp. | reverse complement strand
GGCCCCGGACTTTTCGAGGAAGAATCCGGGGCCTCACGGCACCCGGCTCACCTCGTTCATCAGATTGATACCGCCAGTTGTTGATGCGCCGATCCTAATCACTGTAGAGTACGCGGCTCCTGCGTTTTTCAGCAGGCGGTTAGCTCAGCTCGAACCCTTGGCGACGGTCGCGGCTCAACCAGCGATTGGCTTCGGCGTCGTCCACGAAAAGTTCGATCTCGGGGTTCCAGTTCAACGGGCGACCGAGCCGCATGGAGATGTTGGCGAGGTGGCACACGCTCACCGACCGATGTTGACTCGCGACACCGGCGAGCGGCGGCTTGCGACTGGCGACGCAGTCGTAGAAATTGCCCATGTGATTGATGATCGCATCGAGCTTTCCCGCCCGTTCGGGCCGCGCCAAATTGTCGTTGTCGTACAGCGAAAAGTCCGCGCGATGCAGCGGCTTCGCGGTGAGTTCTTCGACCGGCTTGCCGGAGACGGTGCCGCGATTCACGAACAGGCGACCCGCAGTTCCCTCGAACAGAATCCCGTTGCGGTCGGTGTCCTTGATTTCCATGACGACTCCGTTGGCATAGGTCAGCTTCACGTCAAAATCGAGTGCCACGTTGTAGCCGTTCTCGACTTGTGGAAACTTGGCCACCGTTTCGATTTTGGTCGGCCCCGTATGCTCCATTCCCATCGCCCACTGTGCGATGTCCACGTGATGCGCGCCCCAGTCGGTCAGTTGCCCGCCCGAGTACTCGTACCACCAACGGAACGTGTAGTGCGACCGTTCGGGAATATAGGGGACATCGAGCGTCGGTCCCTGCCACCGGTCCCAGTTCAAATGAGCTGGCGGTGGTTGCGGTGTGAACGGTCCTCCCGCGACATTCTTCCCGAGAACCACAGTCACCTTTTGCAGTTGTCCGATGCGACCGGACCTCACCAGTTCACAGGCGAGTCGAAAACGCGAGTCGCTCCGCTGCCACGTCCCCACCTGCACGATTCGCTGCGTCTCGCCCACGACCTTGATGATGCGCTGGCCTTCGGCGACGGTCAGTGTCAGAGGCTTCTCACAATAGACATCTTTGCCTGCGTGGCAGGCGTCGATCAGCATCTGGGCGTGCCAGTGGTCGGGAGTCCCAATGGTGACGACATCAATGTCCGATCGC
>JAYTXB010000470.1:0-1144 GCA_043743205.1 Schlesneria sp. | reverse complement strand
CGCCGTCGGGAACACGATATCGCCGATCAGAAACGCCGTGTTTTCCGTCCAAGTTTTTGGCCTCGGGCCGTTATTGGGAGTCGGCTCGGTATAGCCCGTATATGGGGCATAGTCCGGGCGAAAAGTAATCGGGTGGAATGGCGGTTCGTCGTTGCCGACCGAACCATCAATGTTGAGTTGAGGATGCCACGTGTCGAAGACCGCGTTGGTTGCGAACAGCGCCGTGTTCTCGGTGACGCGCGGGCCATAGCTGTTGTTCTTGCGCTTCGTCAGGGAATAGTCCGCAGTGGCGGGCAGGTTCGGGTCGCCGATGTTGACGAAGCCGCCGTAGTTCTCATCCCAGACCAGGATGTCGAACGCATGGACGTTCGACAGCAACAGGTCTTCACCGCGTCGAGATCCCTGACCGAAATCGTCCGGTCCATTGACCGTCTTGTCATTCGGATCGAGTGTGAGCGCCGGAACCGGAACCGGATTGGTGGGAATCCGGTTGCCGGAAGTCTTGCGGTGCGGATACTGGAAGTCGGGATCGGAACATTCCTGCAACGTGAACCGGCCGATGAAATCGGCCGCAGTTGTGTCCGCAACAAATTCTTTGGGACGCCCGGCGTGCCCGCTCGACACTCCTAAGCCGATGTGATGGTGACCAAATCGTCGAAACGGCGCCGCGATGGCGTTCAGGCTGTTTGTGCCAGCATTGTTCAGCGAATCCGAACCAAGGAAGTGTGCCCCCGTCGGTGTTCCGGCAGGCTGCTCGTTGTAGTAAGCCGCGAAGTCATAGTCCGCCCAAAACGTACTGGTGCCGGGCAAATATTGAAAGGCGGCCGCGGGCGAGAGTGTCGGATCAAACACGTGTCGAGCGGGATTGTTGGCTGGGTAATCATCCGGTTCCGGATCCGAACCGGAGGCCGGTTCGCGAATCATCAATTGTCGACGATAAAGATTTCCATTGCGGACGAAGTACACCAACTCGGCCACGGTCGAATCCGCCGTATTGTTGTTCCATTGCTGATCGTCGTAATCCGGCTGATTCTTGTAGGTGGTCGAGTTGCCCGCCAGTTTGAGCGCCTGGCCGTAGTAGGGTGACTCGTCCTTGTTGCGGCTGGTGATGGTCGAGACCACAGTGAACTGCAACACGTCGTCC
>JAYTXB010000469.1:0-1280 GCA_043743205.1 Schlesneria sp. | reverse complement strand
CGTGAGGCCCCGGACTCTGGAATCTGGCTGAGAACCCGGGGCCTCACGGCACCCGGCTCGCCTCGGTTTCGACTGTTGTCGGAAACGTCTACTTTGGTTTGATGAGTTGGCAAGTTTGCATCTCACCGTCGCGTTCGGCTGGCGGTGAAACGAGTGAATCAACGAACGCTTCGTCGCCGTCTTATCCCGCCAATGGGGGCGACGCAAGAATCGGAAAAATTCTACGTGATACTCTGCCGCTCACGCCGCCCTGTTCCGATAGAACTGGTTTTGACTGCGCCCGGATTTTCGGGACGCGCGCGTTTCACTTTGCGAGACCATCATGGAATTCATCGCGCTCCTCTGCTTTGTGGCCGTGGGCTGGCTGCTCCTGTCGCCGTTCTTTGTCTTCTCGTTGTGGGGTCGAGTTCGCGAGTTGGAAGATCGCGTGATGCGCCTTCAAAGCCAATCCCGTTCGCGGGTCGAGCCGACTCGCGAACCGCCCGCGCTGCCCGTGAAAGTAGACTCCACTTACGAGACGCCGCAGGTTCGAGTTGCATCGCAATCGAGCGAAGTAGTCCCGCTGAACGAGTTGCTCGCGTCGAGTCCTGCTGTCGGTGAAGAGGCTCACGTGACGGGAGCGAGTGAGACGCCGCAGCTCACTTTGGCTGAAACGCTGGCGAAGCAGAGAAGCGTGTTGGCGAAGTCGCCTGCGAATGAGGTGGTTGGTGCGAAGCCTGTTGCGATGGTGGCGGATGGGAGCGAACTGGCGGGTGATGTTGGTGTCAGCAATACGGAAGAGAAGGCCAAAGAGCGGACGGGCAGGAGTGCCCATCCTACGGTCGAGGCGACTCGTTCTGCTGCCGCGACGAAGCCGCTGACGGGCGATGAATCTTCGACTTTGGAAGAGATTCTCGCGGGGAAGTGGCTGACGTGGGTCGGAGCGTTGGCGGTCATCATTGGAGCGGGCTTCGGGTTCAAGTATGCGGTCGAGAACGGGTGGCTTGATCCATCGCGCCGCGTGATCCTCGGGCTGATCGTCGGTGCGTGCAGCTTTGGCATCGGTGCGTTCGCGATGCGGCGCGATTACCGGTTCCTTGGGCAGGGACTGACCGGTGCGGCGATGGGCGTGTTGTACATGTCGTGCTATGCGGCTCATGCGTGGTACGGACTTGTCCCGTACTCGGTCGCCTTCGCGGGGTCGTTTTATCAATGCACTGGCTCAGATTTTCGGGCGGCATTTTTGAAAGGACTTCACCATGTTTCGCATATCCCTGCTCGCACTGTCTTTCGCGGCATTA
>JAYTXB010000468.1:0-2314 GCA_043743205.1 Schlesneria sp. | reverse complement strand
CGAGCAGATCCGACGAGCGGCGGACGGACTTCGCAAACTGACCGAGTTCGGTGCCACGCACGACATCGGCGTGATCGTCGAGAATCACGGTGGCCTCTCGTCGAACGGCTCGTGGTTGGCCGAAGTGATGCGGACAGTGAACCATCCCGGCTGCGGCACGCTCCCCGACTTTGGTAACTTCCAAGTCGCTCCCAAAGTTTGGTACGACCGCTACAAGGGGACGGAAGAACTGATGCCATTCGCCAAGGGAGTCAGTGCCAAGTCGCACGACTTCGACGAAGCCGGCAACGAAACGAAGTCCGACTACCGCAAGCTGATCCCCATCGTTCTCTCCTACGGCTACCGAAGCTGGATCGGCGTCGAGTACGAAGGGAGCAAGGCCAGCGAAGCGGACGGCATCAAGCTGACCAAGAAGTTGCTGGAGACGGTGCGAGCCGAGCTGTCGTAAGGCGAGCGGCAAGAAGAACTGTCCCTGTAGGATGGGCATCTTGCCCGTCCGATTTCCCGCAGAAAAACGACGGCCTAGAAGGCCATCCTACAGTTTTTCAACGGGCTGCTAGCGGCCCGCGATTGGCGAGGTCTCCTCGAAACATCACCTTCATTTCCATTCCAACCCTGTCCCGTTTAGGAAGCCCTTCTCCCATGAGACATCTCTGTTTGTTTGCTGCTCTGTTGGCCGTTTGGCCTTGTTCGTTTGTGCTGGCTCAAGTGGACGAAACGCCGCTGGCGGTCGAACCGGTCGTCGCGTTTGAGAACCTCAAGTGGCAGGGTTGGGAATCGGACAACAACGGCGTCCCAACGCCGCTCCGTCCGATCCTGCTCACGAATGCTGGCGATGGCACGGGACGCCTCTTCGTGCCACAGCAGCAGGGGATCATTCACGTCTTCGACGCGAAGTCGCCCGGCACGGTGATCTACCTCGATATCAAGTCGAAGGTCCAATACATCGACAAGGAAAACGAAGAAGGCTTTCTCGGGATGACCTTCCATCCGAAGTACAAGACGAACGGTGAGTTCTTCGTCTTCTATGTCTCGTCGAGCGAAGCCCACACGACGGTGGTCTCGCGGTTCAAGGTCTCGAAGGACGACCCGAACAAGGCCGATCCCGCCAGCGAAGAGGTGCTGCTGAAGGTTCCTCATCCCTACTGGAACCACAAGGGGGGCACGATCTGCTTTGGAGCGGACGGTTATCTCTACATCGCGATCGGTGACGGCGGCGCGGGCAACGATCCCCACGGCAACGGCCAGAACCTGCAGACGCTGCTCGGCAAAATTCTGCGGATCGACGTGGATAAGAAAGACCCCGGCAAGAAGTACGCCTGCCCGAAAGACAACCCGTTCATCGACAAGACCGCCAACAAGAAAGAGATCGCACTTCCCGAGATTTACTGCTACGGGTTGAGGAACGTCTGGCGTCACTCGTTTGATCGCCAGACTGGTCAGCTTTGGATCGCCGATGTCGGCCAGAACATTTGGGAAGAGATCAATCTCGGCGTGAAGGGGGGCAACTACGGTTGGAACCTCCGCGAAGCCAAGCACGAATTCGCGCCGAACAGCACGAGCAACGCCTCTGGTCTGATCGACCCGATTCACGAGTACCATCACGACATCGGCAAGTCGATCACGGGCGGCTACGTCTATCGCGGCAAGAAGACTCCCGAACTGACCGGCCACTACCTCTACGCCGACTATGTCACCGGCCGCATCTGGGGACTCAAGTACGACGAAACAAAGAAGGCCGTCACCGCGAACCGCCCGATCAACTACACCGGCGTCCCGCTGCAAGCGATCAGCTTCGGTGAAGACGAAGACGGCGAAGTCTACATGAACGTCATCAGCCCCACCGGCAAGGGAATCTACAGCTTCCAGAAGAAGACCAAATAGGAGGAAGCAACGGGCGGCGACAGGCTAAGGTCGCGTTCAGAACTTGACAGTGACGAGGCACCGCATCCCCTCTCAAAGGGAGCCTTGCTTTCGGTTGATTCCTAGCTATGCTGTCGCCCGGTTCTGCGTCCGAGGAGAGGTGGCTGAGTGGCCGAAAGCACCGTATTGCTAATGCGGCGTGAGGGTCAAACTTCACCGAGGGTTCGAATCCCTCCCTCTCCGTTCCACAAAAAAACCGTCGCCATCACCTGGCGACGGTTTTTTTGTTGCGACCTGCCCATTCTCAGAATCTGCTGTATTGCGCTGAAAGTGTGCTGAACCGAAAACTGTCTGTCCTAACAGCCCGTTGAAAAACTGTAGGATGGCCTTCTAGGCCGTCGTTTTTCTGCGGGAAATCGGACGGGCAAGATGCCCATCCTACGTTTTTCAA
>JAYTXB010000467.1:0-1609 GCA_043743205.1 Schlesneria sp. | reverse complement strand
TCGCAAACAGCGCCCAAGTCACCATCAACCGCCCCACCGAACGTGAGTTCCGCAGTAGCGAATTCCACGGCTGACGCTTTGAACGGTCGCGTTTGGTTGAAAGGCCGCGCGATCAATGTCTTTCGCCGCGAATCCAAACCGGCGCTGAGTGACTCGGCTTCCGCCACCCCCGACTTGATCAGCGACAACGTGGCGACATCGACTCCAGAAGCTGCTGGCGTTCGCTCCAACTCGATCAGCGGCGGGAATGGATCCGTCGAAGCCGACTCGGGCATCGCTGTTGTCCAAGCCAACCGCAGCGTCGCTCTGTCGCGAATGGGACTGACGACGCAAGCCGCAAGGGATGAACTCGCTGCGGCGAACACGAATCGCGAGCAGATCGCGTTCGAGTCTCCTGTCAGTTCGCCATTCGCTGGCCAAGACGAGGCGCTCGGCGCAGATCGAACACTCGACAGTGCGGCCGATCACACTCGACATACGGACGCGGCTGGCGAGGCGGCATTCGCGGTACGGAACAATTCCATCACCGAGGACGATCAGCAATTGCAGGTTGATGACACGGGAACAATGCCTCTCGCCTTAGAAGAGGTCCGCCCGATGTCGCCGTTCCGCAACGTGGCCCGCGCGGAGAAGATCGTTCATCCCGAACGTGCCGAACAGCGCGAGTCGCGTTTGTTCACAGCAGGCTTGGCTATCGCCAGTGCCGTCCTGATCGTGTGCAGCCTGCTGGCCATCACGTGCTACCGTCGCTGAACGACTACTGCGCCGTGGGATCGACTTGCTTCGCAGAGCGAGTTCGTTGGCGAGCCAGTTCTTCCGAGAGAGACCTCTCCAGAGACACGGTCACGAATGGCCCTTTTGTCCCCGGTTTGGGATTCTCCAGCTCGTCGAGATTCGTCAGCACGATGCGGTCGCCCGGCGTGAGGCCACTCGTGATGAGTGCCATACCGTTCAGAATGCGGCTGGCGATGACCGGCTGCCGTGTCACCTTCCCGTCGCGTTCAACGAAGACACGTCCGTTGACGACGGCATCGCGGGGGATGGCCAATGTTCGCTTCAACACCGGTCCTTCGACGCGCGCATGGACGAACGTTCCCGGCAACAGCGGCGTGACCTGCGTGGTGTTTTCGACGCGAATGAAGACCGTCGCCGTGCGAGTCTGTTCGTCGGCTTTGGGCGAGACGCGGACGACGTGCCCCGTCCAACGTGGTGCTGCCGTTTCGTTCTCAGCCAACTCGACCTTCGGGTATCGACGTTCGAGTACATCGGGGAGCAACTTGGCGTAGTCGTCGAGAGTGACGGCGAGCGGAATTTCGACTTCCGACACCGCTGTGATCGTGACGAGCGGTTCACCGACGCGCACGTACTGGCCGCGCTCGACATGAACGGTACTCAAAACACCGTCGAACGGCGGTCGGATGAACGTGCGGGCCAGATCGAGCGTGCTGAGCTTGAGGTCGGTCGTGTGGCTCTCGATGTAACGCTGAGTCTGCTCGCGCCGCAGTGGGAGCAAGTCACGCTCGTTGTGGCTGACGACTTTGGCCTTCTCGTACTGACGGAGTTCCATCTGAGCACGCCGCAGATCGCTCTCGGTGTTGATCCCTTGCTC
>JAYTXB010000466.1:0-5688 GCA_043743205.1 Schlesneria sp. | reverse complement strand
AGGCCCATCCCAACTTCACCCCCGCGCTGGGCCAGCAACTGGACATCCTCGGCCCCGAAGACACGACCGACCTCACGACGGCCAAGCCCACGCTGAAGGTCACCGCCATCAACGTTGGTGCTGTCACCATCGGCTTCAACAAGAGCGTCTCCAGCGGCGTGAGAATTCTGTCGAAGCGCGGCACCGAAGCCGGCTTCAGCTTTCTGGCGATCGACACTGCCAGCCCTTACGTCGATACCCGGGCGAATCTCGCCACCGGCCCCGAGCTGCGGCAGTATCAAGCTCAGTATCTCGTCGGCGACGACCCCATCGGCCTCGTCAGCGACACGCTCAACGTCACCGTGCCCGGATAACGGTCGGGTGACGCTCGCGGCCGGGTGCCATTGGCGGCTCAAAGCAGCGGCCAGTGTCTTCCAACGAACACTGGCGAGCGAAGCCCCTCGCCAGTGGCACCCGCGCAACCCCTCATTTCCACATTGAACTTCGCTCCACCGGAGTTTAGCCTAGCGACACTGTCGCGCGGCTAACCCCCACGCACAAACCATCCTTAGACAGAATCGTTTCTGTCTAAGGATGGTTCGCTGTCTAAGCCATCGCTTGCATTATGGACGCCCGCCCGCCAATACCTGCTGAAATCCGCCGACGAGTCCTTGTCGAGGCTGGACACCGCTGCGCCATCCCGACTTGTCGATACATCGAAGTCGATGTTCATCACATTATCCCGTGGACGCAGTGTAAAACGCACGAGTACGACAACCTCATCGCCCTCTGCCCGAATTGCCATCGGCGCGCCGATCGTGGGGAAATTGATCGTAAATCCTTGAGGCTCTATAAATTTAATTTGCGATTCGCTCACGACAAATACTCTCAAGTGGAAATAGACATTCTGTTTGAACTGTTCCGGCTGCCGCAAGACCAAGGAATCATGTGGCCGCCGTTCATGATGATTCTTCTGAAGCGATCACTCGACTCCGGTTTTCTTAATGTCATTCAACAGGAAGGCGGAGTATTCCTTGGTGGAATGAAGTCCAACCCGGACATAATCACACTGACGCCGAAGGGTCGAAAATTCATTGAAGACATGGGACTGCACGAACTCTAAAGCAGAGACAGCGAACAAGTCGCTCAACCCGAGCGGCGGTCGTCGCGTTTTCTGTCATCGAGCCTCCTTAGCCGCCGCCCGGTTAGCTTTGTCGTTCGGCCGCGCGGCGAGTCGGGGACAAGCCGATGAGGTCAATCGGAACGGCGTGGTTCAACAGTCGCACGGCCGAACTCGACGCAGCAGCGATTCGGCGAGAGGTCGAGCGCTTTGCCCGCCTGCTTGCCGCCACGGGCACTGAGAAAGTCCGGGTGTGGTGCAGTTACAACCCGGACCTGCCCGACGACAGCCCATTGCAGTCACCCAACCAAACCGTGTCGCCGGGGGCGGTTACGGCCTTCTTTGATGAGGCGGTGTGTGACGGCGTATGGAAGTACGGCGACGCATGGAACCGCGCTGCGGTCGAGGCGCTGGATGGGTCGTTCACCTTCTTTCTCGGGAACGACAAGGACCTCACGCTCGAAACGGACGACGAGCGCCTCCTCGACCAGGTGCGCTCGGGCTGGCTCGAAGCGGGCTACGAGGTCGTCGAGCGAACGTGAAACCGTGGCCCGGAGGGAGCGGTGGTCTGCGAATGGGCACGCTGGCGCGGCTCGACTGGCTGCGTGAGTAGGCCGAACCAGCCGTTGCACCTGACCCGGCCCGCCACATTGGTTCTGGAACCTCGTAGCTCGCCTATGCGAGCCGGGCAGTTGAGCTTGGTCGTTATGCCTTAAAATCCGAATGCGTCCCGTACAACCACGAAAACCGCGATCAACACGAGCGGACGCTCAAGAATTTTGCCGTGACGGCGGTGGGATGGCGTCTGAAGACTACGTGTCGGATGGTCAACGCCTGGGAATAGCCCAAGAAACAGAAGAACAACTGCAATCAGTGACCGCCACTCTCTTTCTCCAGACGCAGAATCTTGAATACGCAATTCTGATACGGATCCCAAATGAAAACCGCGCTCGACAGACTTTCGAAGTCTTTGAGACTTCGGAAGTCTTGGCTGGTGTTGCCTCGCAGATATTTCTTGCGATCCGTATGAAGACTCATTTAGACCTCGCGTGGGCAACGCCCTGCGCGTGGGGCGTTGCCCACGCAGTTATACGAGCCACTTGAGTTCGAGAATTTATTCCGGCCCTGTTCCATAACGCTTTTCGGCGGCGATTCGCAGACGATCGAACTGGACCGTGACCGTTGATTTTCCGGTGGTCAGTGAAGCGGCTACGGTTGAAGTGTCACTGGAGTTCACGTGGGCGCCAGATCGCGTCGAGTTGTCCGCGTGTCGTTGCGGTCATGTCGGACCACGCTTCGATCGACAAGGTGAGACGGACAAGGGCTGCGGTGGAGAGGCGGTGCGACTCACCTGTCAGTTGGGTCAGGAACGACTCCAAGTCCGGATTGTGTCCGACGATCAACACACAGGCGGCCGGTTCGGCAACGTGCTTGAGGGTCGTGACAAATTGCGTTGGTTCGCAGTGATAGAAGTCGGCGTGATGCGAGACGGGAATGCGGTCGCCATCGGAAAGTTCGGCTTGGACGAGCCGCCAGGTCTCTTGCGCACGGAGAGCGGTCGAGCAGAGCACCTGCTCGGGAAGCAGGTCGAGACCGCGCAATACGGCTCCCATGCGCGGGGCGGCTTTCAAACCGCGTTTCTTCAAGGGGCGGTCGTGATCGTCGAGTGAAAGATGCGACCAGCTCGACTTGGCATGACGGAGGAGGAAGAGTGTTTTCATTGTGCGTGAGAGGGGCACTTTTTTCAGAGGTGTTGGATCATGGGAAGCGGTGTCACTTGTTTGGTAACCCGCAGCGCGAGCGAAGACACTTGATGCTCTTCCGTCGCTCGCGCTGCGGGTTACCTGAGTTGCGACTCTGCCGCGTCGATTCAACGATGCAGGATTCACGATTCAGCATTGTTCATCATTCATCAGCACTGGGGGCGCGGTGGGGTTCAAAGACGGTGAGAGCCGCGCGTTCGGCTTGCTCGACGGCTTCGGTGGCACGGCGATAGAGGGCTGCCTGGCTATGACACGGTTCGGCATTGGGGCCGGGTTTAACGTGTTCGTAACTTCCGTCGGGAAGCAGTTTTTTGGCTTTCACGTTGTCTTGAAAGTGAGTCTTCAAAATGGCCATCAATTTCGCGTGGCAGGCAGAGTCGTCAACGGGAACGAGCAGTTCGACTCGACGGTCGAGGTTGCGTGGCATCCAGTCGGCGCTGGAGATGAACAGACGTTCGTCACCGCCGTGATAGAAATAGAAGATGCGGCTGTGTTCGAGAAATCGATCGACCACGCTGGTGACGGTGATGTTTTCGGAAAGGCCAGGGACGCCGGGCCTGAGGCAACAGATGCCGCGCACGTTGAGACGAATTCGGACTCCTGCTTGTGAAGCGTCATAGAGGGCTTCGATCATGCGTTCGTCCACCAGTGCGTTGAACTTGGCCATGATGACCGCCTTCTGGCCGTGTTTCTTGCGTTCGATCTCGGCCAGAATCATTTCGAGCAGCGTGTCACGGAGGCCGATCGGAGCCATTTCGATCTTGCGAAACTGCTGCGGTTGTGAGTAACCGGTGATCGCATTGAAGAACGCACTGGCATCAGCTCCCAAGTCGTCGTTGCAGGTCATCAGGCTGACATCGCTGTAGATCCGCGACGTGATCTCGTTGTAGTTTCCAGTACCAAAGTGAACGTAGCGTGTGATCCCCTGCGGCTCACGGCGAACGATTAAACAGACCTTGGCGTGCGTCTTGAGGCCCTTCACGCCGTAGATGACCTGCACTTCGGCTCGTTCGAGATCACGTGCCCATTCGATATTGCGGAGTTCATCAAAGCGTGCCTTCAACTCGACGACGGCCGTCACGTACTTCCCCTTGAGCGCCGCCCGTTTCAAGGCCGCCACGATCGGACTCTTGGCACTCGTGCGATACAGCGTCTGCTTGATGGCGAGAACATCCGGGTCGTCGGCGGCCTCCTCGATCAATCGTACGACAGGATCGAAGCTTTCGTAGGGGTGATAGAGCAGCACATCGCGGCGAGCGATCGTGGTGAACAGGCTTTCGGCGGGATCGAGTTGTGGCAGCGGCTTCGGTGGCCACGGCTCGTACCGCAGCGCGTCGAAGCCCTGCGAGTCGGTGATTCGGAAGAAGGCTCCCAAGTCGAGTGGTCCGGGCGATGCAAAAACCCATTCGTCTGAGACCTCGACTGCCGATTGAAGAAACTCGCGCACGACCTGGCTGCCGAACTCAGCCACCTCCAATCGCACACAGGCCCCCTCACGGCGGGCGTTCACGATTTTTTGCATCTCACGCAGGAGGTCGTAAGCCAAGTCTTCGCGCACTTCGAGGTCTGCGTTGCGCGTGATGCGGAACGGGACGCACTCTTCAATGGTCTCACCAGGAAACAGCCGCGCCAGGAATAGTCCGACCACCTCTTCCAACAGGATGAAGCTGAAGCCGCTTTCGGAGGGGAGCGTGAGAAACCGCTGTCGGTTGCGACCGAAGGGCACGATGGCAAACCGAGGGAGAATTGAACCGGTTGCGGGGGCGAGTCGCACGCACAGATTGAGCGACTGATTGATGAGCGGCGGAAACGACGGCGTATCGGCTGAAGGAAAGAAGACGGGACTGTCGGTCACACTTTGCACGCCTTCCAATCGCGGAATAGCAGTGGCGGGCACGGCGAGTGGTGCGGCCTTCTTTTTCGTGGCACGCTTTTTCGCCGGAGGAGTCTCATCGGGAGCGGCACTTGAGAGAGGTCCGCTGGCCGCTGGCTCCAAGAGTACGGCAACGGCCATCGGCGTCAGGACCGGGAAAATTTCCTGCTCGAACAACTTGAGGACATGCTTGGTTTGGCGGTCGTTCAATTCCTTGGGCCGCACGCGGCGCATGCCAGCCTGCGCGAGAGCTGGTTCCAACTCGGAAAGGTAGACGCGGTACTGCTCAGCCGCGAACGAGTGCATTCGTTCTTCAATTGCGCGCAGTTGTTCGGCCGTCGAACGCCCGTTGGAATCGGGATGCGAGTCTCCCTCGGTCAGCAGCAGTTGCAGACTGCCAACACGCACCATCGTGAACTCGTCCAGATTTGAGGCCGTGATCGCGAGGAACCGAAGTCGCTCCAAGAGCGGGATCGACGGATCGCGAGCCTCATCGAGAACCCGTTGATCGAACTCCAGCCAACTCAATTCACGATTGAAGAAACGAGATTCCGCAGCCATGCCGGTAGATCATCCAGAAAGAAAAGTGTGATATTTGCTCGGGGCGAGGCGGGCGGAAGTATAGCTGCGAGGTGGCCGGACCTCACCGCTGAATGGCGTTCGGTTCACCGAACCCCGAAGTTCGATGAATGGCTCCGCGAAGAATTCGGTGCGATTCAAGGGTGCCGTGAGTCGTACTTCATCAAGCCATTACGAGATGACAAGCTGTCATGGCAGGTGCCGTCGTCAGTTGGCAGTCACGTTCTGGTTCCCTCGCTCCCGCCTTTAGAAGTTGCGCTATTTGAGGATTGAAGTTGTTTTCGCCCCAAGGGGGCCTCGGAGACCAGCCCAGGGCCAGCGAACACCGTGAGCGCCGCCCTGGGAAACCGAACACCAGAACGTTGTGCCCTGAA
>JAYTXB010000465.1:0-2963 GCA_043743205.1 Schlesneria sp. | reverse complement strand
GCATTCGTGGGCGTGGACGCCGATGATCGTGCCGCTGATGAAGGTCGATCTGTTTGAGCTGGCGAACAATCACTGCTGGCCGACCGACTTCGCGTTCAGTTCGTGGACGCTGGATGCCGCTCCGAAATACATGGACCTCGAACTGACCGACAAGGGCTTCACCGAATGGGGTTGGATCGAGTTCGGCCTCAAGAGTTATTACGCCTATCTCAACTGCGGCTTCCGCATGATGCCGTCGGCAGGAACGGGGAGCGGTGTGCATCCGGTGCCGCTCGGTTTCAGCCGCGTCTACGTTCACGTGCCGGGCGAGTTCACCTTCGCCAAGTGGCGCGAGGGTCTGCTCGCCGGGCGCAGCTTCGTCACGACCGGGCCGATGATGCGTTTGCAGTTCAACGGCGAGGAGGCGGGCCACACGTTCCGCTCCGAATCGATCGCGTCCGCAATCCGCGTCACGGGACTCGTGGAAAGCAGCACGGAAATCGACCGAGTGGAGTTCATCGTCAACGGAGTCATTCGCAAACCCGAGAAACTCAAGTGGACAAATCGTCCCGACGGCGGCAGGACAGTCGCCATCGACGAAGTTGTTTCCATGACGAGATCAGGTTGGCTGGCCGTACGCTGCTTCGAGCGCCACTCGAACAAGCGCATCCGATTTGCTCACACCGCGCCGGTGTTTGTCGAAGTGCCGGACTACCCGCAGAAGCCGCAGAAGTTTGAAGTTGAACACTTCATCGAGCGGATCGAACGAGAACTCGCCCGGCACAAAGACGCACTCAACGCCGATGCGCTCGATGAGTACCGCGAAGCGCTGGCCATCTACCGTGAACTGCTCGGCCGCGCGAAGTGACGGTGTTGCGAAGCTTGCCTATGGATTTGGCGAGCCGGGTGCCGTGAGGCCGGGGGGTTCTTCGTCGAAATGTCCGGGGCCTCACGGCACCCGGCTCACATCGAGCTTCAGATTGATGCCGCCAGTTGTTGATGCGCCGATCCTCAGGAACGGGACCGTACTAATTTCCCGAACTCCAGCGACTCGTTTAACCGCACGCGGCCATAAGTGGGATGTTTCAGGCGAGCCGTGTGCCGTAAGGCCACGGGTTTCCTACGGCGATTAAGAACCCGCAGCCTTACGGCGTGCGACTCGTCTGGGCCTCAAATCAAGCCGCGCAAGGAATAACCGCGTTTGCCCACGCGGTTATACGAACTTGCCAAATCGGGAGTTATTGCGTCCTTGTTCCTAAGCACTCGGCAGATTTGGTGGTGATGTTCGTTGGAGTCGTGATCGTGGCCAGAGTAAGAGCAACGCGGACACTGCGGTAAGCGGAACGCAGAACACCGAGTAACTAAACGACCACAACGAGAAGGCCAACTCGTGTCGTGGATTCGGGCCAAAGACGGCCATGTTCAATGAAGAACAGGGAAACGGACACGCTCTGCCACTACTGATTGAGATGAGCGATGGTTTAGCGTCGCCGTACGTCACCAGGAATAACGGCCTCCCTGAAAACATCTTCTTCGTAGACATGGAAAGTCGGCTCCAACTCGGTGCAGGGTACGGTTTCTCAAAACGCGTCCAATAGAGTCGGCCCTCGTGAGATTCCAAGACTTGGATACTCGACGAACTCGTCACCAGCGAGAACAGGTCGTACTGGTCTAGGCTCCGAACCCAAGCGGCCGCTGACAGCAAGGCGAACAACAACGCAACCAATCCCAGCTTCGGTCGCCATCCTAGGAACAGGTCGGCCATGATCGTTCGCGCTCAATCGGAAAGAAGAGCAGGTGCGTCTCAAGGACTCGACGGCACCCTACGAACAAAAATGGGACAACGTTGGGCTTGGGTTGATCTTGTTCTCTACTGATCCGATGGCCGATCTTGATTGACGCCATAGATCCTGAGGGAAATCTCTATGCCCAATTCCCCCGCCAACCGCATCAGTTCCGGGGGCAGCGAGTGCGTTTGGCAAATCGTATCCGCCCACCAGAACAGGCCGATGCTCAAATACATCTCATCGACACCGGGAAAGGTAGCCAGTCGCTCCAACTCGTCGCGATCTTCCGTCAGGAACTCGATCGAATCTTGAATCTGTTGCTCCAACTGGTCTTCGTCGCAGTCGGAGATTCCGATCCAGAAACCGGATTTCTCGTGTACCCGTTTCGTGGGATGCCCGCTCGGAGTTCCGCGATGAAAGACCCCGCCGGTGTACTCCTGCCACGGAGATGCCGCCCAAAAGAGGTCCACATCGAAGTCCAACCCAGATACTCTCAATACGCAGCCCGGCATTGCTGTGAGCCTCCTGGAAATCCACCCGCTGCAACTCACTCTCACCTGATCTGGCTAACGCCTCCAATCTCAGCCGGTTCCGAGTCCGCGGTCGTAGGCTTCGAGATCGCGCATGTAGACGGCGAGAGTGGACTGCAAGGTTTCGCGACCGATCTGCCAGCGGGGCGTTTCGTCCGTGTAGCGATGACAGTGTTCGACCAGCAGGCGGTGCAGGAATTTGAACAGGTGCCGTGGGACGCGGAGTCGAGCCAGTGTGCTGACGAGTTCGGGTTCCGAGATCGCGTCCTCGAACCAACCCTTCAACTTCGCGGGGGCTGATCTTTTCACTTGGCTCGTGTCGCTGGAGATCAGATCGATGTTTGGTTCGCTCGCTGCGGCAGCTACCGCTGGCTTCACATTGCTCGCCGCGATGCGGTCGTTGGCGAGGTCGTATAACGACTCACCCGTCCATTCCAAAGAGCGGATCAGGTTCTGCTTGTCGAGCCGCGAGCGTTCGTAGAACTCTTTGTCTTCGCGTGCGAGGAAGAAGCTCACTTCAATCGGTAGCAACAGCTTGAAGCCAAGTCCCGCCTGCTTGAGGAACTTGTTGTCGAACATTGGCCAGAGGAACGCCTTCATCCGCTCGGCCGAGCCGTTGATGAGATGCGGTTCGTCCACGCGGTCCACCAGAATCGTGATCGACTCA
>JAYTXB010000464.1:0-1284 GCA_043743205.1 Schlesneria sp. | reverse complement strand
CCGCAAACATTTGATGGACCTGTTCGAGCAACAGGGTTTGCACCCGCGCGGCGATTTGGGGCAGAACTTTCTGATCGACCTCAACCTGCTGGAAAGCATTGTCACGGAGGCCGATCTTCAGCCGCACGATGTCGTGTTGGAGGTCGGTGCGGGAACGGGCGGACTGACGACGTTCCTTTCGGCAGAAGCGGGAGCGGTGGTGTCGGTCGAGTATGACCCGAACATGTACCGCCTCACGAATGAAGTTACGTCGCATCTCCCCGATCTGACGCTGTTGAACTGCGACGCACTGAAGAACAAGAACCAGCTCAACCCGCTCGTGACCGACGCCGTCTCGGCGTACTTGGCCGTCGATCCGGAACGACGACTGAAGCTGGTTGCCAATCTGCCATACCACATCGGCACGCCGGTCATCGCCAATTTGCTGGCGTCCGATTTCCCGTGGTCGCGCATGGTGGTGACGATTCAGTACGAGTTGGCTCAGCGGTTGAACGCCAAGCCGGGGACATCCGACTACGGTGCGCTGTCGGTCTTCGTGCAGGCTCAGTGCAAGGTTACGATCGTTCACAAGCTGCCGCCGTCGGTCTTCTGGCCACGCCCCAAGGTCGATTCGGCGATCGTGCGGATCGACCCCGATCCGGTGGCCGCCGCACGCATTCGAGACCGTGCCGCGCTGCATGTTTTCCTGCGCGAGGCCTTCGGGCAGCGACGAAAGGTGCTGGGGGGAGTCCTGGCACAGATGTACAAAGGGCGCATCACCAGGGCCGCGATTGGCGAGCTGTTCCAAGAGTTGAAGCTCCCGAGTGATGCACGGGCCGAAGCGTTGGAAGTCGCTCAGTTAGTGGAGCTATCGAATCGGTTGCAGCAGTGGGTCGAGGGGACAACACTGGCGGACGAGCAGGGCGGCAATGCGGTGGAAGTTGCCGAGACGTAGACGTAGGGTGGGTCGAGTCAGCGAGGCCCACCGGAAGACGAGCGAAGTTGGTGGGCCTCGCAGACTCGACCACCCTACGTTTGTCAGAAGCGATGGAGAAGTGCGGTGGGGTTGGTGTCGTGTCCCGTCGGCGGAGCGACGGGACTACAGTAAATAAATGAGCTGGCCATGACGGCCGCAGTTTGAATGAGAAGGATGAGACCGTGGAAGATCGCATTGCCTACCGGGGCGTCACATTCGACGACGTGCTGTTGGAACCCGCGTACAGCGAACTTGTGCCGGGTGACACGGACGTTTCAACTCAGCTCACTCGCAACATTCGGCTGAACGTGCCGATTCTTTCTAGTCCC